>JBGOZL010000022.1:0-11037 GCA_041480185.1 Anaerolineae bacterium | reverse complement strand
TCGAGCGCCAAGCCCACGCCATAAATGGATTGAATCACACCATCATGCAGGTCCATTCCAAAACGTTCACGTTCTTCCAGCACTGCCAGACGACGCACATTTGAATGAAGACGTGCATTTTCTATTGCCGTTCCAGCTCCGGCTGCAACCGAAACCAGCAGTTGGATTTCACTTTGTGAGATAATCCTTCGGCTACGGGTGGCGATAGTCAGTACTCCCACAACTTCCCCGTGCGTCGTCAGCGGGATACAGGCAATTTGCTTAAATCCCGCCTCCACCACCGCCTGGCGGGTCCCTTGCAAATCCCGATCGAGATGATTACTAATGACCGGCTTAAGTGTTTCTGCAGCCCGACCGACCATTCCCTCACCGATCTTGAAACGATTACGAGTCCAGAAGGCTTCGGCGGCTTCTCCACGGTGTAATACAAGGCGCAAGGTCTCCCCGTCTTCTTCTTTTAGAAATATTTCACCAGCTTCGACCCTGAAATGAGCTAATAAAAGAGCGAGAGTTTTATTAAGGATTTCTTCGAGTTCCAGTGAAGATGCCAGCGCCGACCCAATCTGGTTGATGAGAGCCAACTGATCATTTCGGCGGGTAAGGGTACCTTCACGTTCCTGCAATCGCTCATAAAGACGAGCATTTTCAATTGCGACACCCGCATATGCGGATAGTATTTCAATTACCTTTTCATCATCGGCGCTGAATTCGGAATCGCCGATTTTTTCAGACAGGTAGATCTGACCTAATTGCCTTCCTCCAATGCGGATCGGAACACCCAACAATGAATGCATTTCAGCATGGCCAGGGGGAAAACCAGCCGCACGGGGGTCGTCTTCGATCTCCGGGATCCGGATGTTACCACTATCGCCGTGCATCAATGCACCGATCAACCCCAGCCCGCGAGGTGGGTGCGGAATCTTCTTGATTTCTTCAGTTGTCATTCCAACGGTAATAAATTGTTTGAGTTTTCCCTCATCGTCCAGCACTCCCAATGCGCCGTATTTTGCACCTGCCTGTTCGCACGCCAGGGCAGCAATGCGCTCTAATAATGTTTCAAGCGAGACTTCCTTTACCAGTTCCAGGCTCGCCCGGTGTAATCCTATCAGTCTTTCTTGCAACTCTTCTCGCGTCAGGAGCATTCGGATACCTCAATATAGATAATTTTACTCTACATATTAGTTTTATGACAAGTTTGATAGATTTTGCCAGCCCACCCTGATAAAATGAAACCATGACCACTTCGCGCATCCCTGGATTTTACAATTTACCCCTGAGTGACAGGCTTGAGAGACTGGCAGACACTGCCGGGGTTGGTCTCGGCGAACTTTCTGCTTTCCAGACATCTGGTTTATCACCGGATCAAGCCAATCATATGGTAGAGAATGCGATCGGGGTTTTCGGTCTCCCGCTCGGGATAGGGATGAATTTCATTGTTAATGGACGTGAGGTGCTTGTCCCCATGGCGATTGAAGAGCCTTCAGTTGTGGCTGGAGCCTCGTTTATGGCCAAATTAGTTCGCTCAACAGGTGGGTTCACTGTCACCACTTCCGCCCCGGAGATGATCGGACAGATCCAGGTTTTGGATATCAAGGATTTGATGGCTGCCAGCATGAAATTGCTCGAACATAAATCCGAATTGCTTGCCGAGGCAAACTTGATTGATCCGGTTATTAATAAAATTGGAGGGGGTGCGCGCGACTTGGAAATACGCTTGATTGAGGAGTCTCCCATTGGGGCATTCCTGGTTTTGCATTTAATTTACGATGTCCGGGATGCTATGGGAGCCAACGCTGTTAACACTGCCTGTGAAAAACTCGCCCCACAAATCGCCCAGATCACGGGGGGTCGTGTGCATTTGCGGATCCTGTCCAACCTTGCAGATAGGCGTCTTGTAAAAGCCAGTTGTACGGTATTGTTCAAGGATCTTGCTTTCATGAATGAGGACGGCCAATCTTTCACGGGAGAGCAGGTTCGGAACGGGATTATCGAAGCCTGGGCCTTTGCGGTTACCGATCCTTACCGTGCTGCCACCCATAATAAAGGCATTATGAATGGTGTGGATGCAGTTGTTGTTGCCACTGGCAACGACTGGCGCGCAATAGAAGCTGGAGCACATGCCTATGCTGCTCGTGATGGGCGTTATACCAGTCTTAGTACGTGGGGCAGGGACGTGGACGGGAATCTGACCGGTGAACTGGAAATGCCGATGGCAGTAGGTATTGTTGGGGGGGCGACAAAGGTTCACCCGGCAGCCAAAGCTGCACTAAAATTATTGGGTGTGAAAACCGCTGCAGAACTGGCTGGGATCGTTGCCTCGGTCGGACTGGCACAAAACCTTGCTGCCCTGCGCGCTCTTGCTACGGAAGGCATCCAGTCCGGACATATGACCCTGCATGCTCGACAAGTGGCAACTGCTGCTGGAGCTACCGGCGAGCAAATAGATGAAGTTGCCGCGAAAATGATCGCTGAGAAAGTGGTGAGAATTGATCGAGCAGAACAAATATTAAAAGAGCGTAAATAATCATGCACTCTGGGATTATTATTCTCTCGACATTTGCCATTTCGTTATCTGCTTGTGGTCCATCACAACCCAAGCCTATTTCGGGACAGGTAATATCAAATACCCACAATACGCATAATACTCAAACACCAGTGCCTGTCTCGCAATTTGATTATGCAACCTTCGATGCCATTCCATCTTTAACCCCCTTGCCAGGGCCTTGTTCGACTCCTGAGCCGAACCAACTAAGTGATTTTACTAATCGATCCATAACAATTAAGGACAATGGTAAAAGTTTTATTGTCCATGTTACATCGCGGTTTTGGTTTTATCTGGACGATAGAATATATCCTCTTCGAGATTTATTGAAATCGATGCCCGACGGACTGATCGGTTATGTATCCAATGGTTCGATACGTGGCGCTCAATGCTACCCTGTCATGTTTGAGGCAGTACGTGAGGGCAGAGGACTTTTACAAATAAACGATTTTCAACTATTGATCATCATAGACAATAATATGCCTGAGTCCCCCCTTCCAATAAATTAATAAAAGGAAAATTCATGTCCACCCCTCAACCATTTTCCACAATCCTTAAACCTGCTAAACCTGTAGGCATCATCGGTTATGGAGCCTATGTACCTCGCTATCGCTTACCTGCCAGGGAAGTTGCCCGCGTCTGGGTTGGCGGTCGAGCCTCCGGCTTGCCCATCAAGGAAAAAGCTGTTCCCGGGTTGGATGAAGATGTGGTCACAATGTCCCTTGAAGCAGTACGGAACGCCTTGAAACGTGCAGGGGTTAATCCGGCTGAAATCCGCGCAGTCTGGATAGGGTCGGAATCTCACCCATACGCTGTAAAGCCCACTTCAACAATTGTTGCCGAAGCTATCGGAGCTGCACCCCACGTCCAGGCTGCAGACATGGAGTTTGCATGCAAGGCAGGTACGGAGGCAATGGTCATGGCAATGGGACTGATAGGATCGGGGATGGCTCGCTATGCTGTGGCTGCTGGTCTTGATACTGCTCAGGGAAAACCAGGTGATGCTTTGGAGTACACTGCGGCAGCAGGCGGAGCCGCTTTTGTCATCGGTCCCGCCGAGGAAAGCCTTGCAACTATAAACGCCTCTTACTCCTTTGTTAGTGATACCCCCGATTTTTGGCGGCGGGAATACCAACGCTACCCCGAACATGGCAATCGCTTCACAGGCGAACCAGCCTACTTCAAACACAGTACCACTGCTGGGAAGACCTTAATGGAAGAAATGGGGACAAAACCCACGGATTACACCTGGGCCATCTTCCACCAGCCAAATACAAAATTCCCACAGCGCACCGCTTCCCTGCTTGGTTTCACTCCAGAGCAAATCAAACCTGGGCTATTATCACCGGTAATCGGAAACACATATGCCGGTGCCGCCATCATCGGTTTGACCGCCACCTTAGACATAGCTCAGCCCGGGGATCGCATTTTAATGGTTTCGTTTGGTTCCGGAGCAGGGTCAGATGCCTTTGACATCACCGTGACCGATAAACTTCCTGAACGGCGTGACAAGGCTCTTAAAACCCAGGACTACATAGCCCGACGTACAGAAATTGATTATGCAACCTACTCCCGATTTCGTGGCAAGATCGCGATGAAATGATTATGACAGATATTATTGTTGCCGGAATAGGACAAACTACTGTCGGTGAGCATTGGGACGCCTCCCTGCGATCCCTTGCGCTGCGTGCAATTCAAGCTGCCATCCAGGATTCCGGTGGATTAAAACCGCAGGTACTTTATGTCGGTAATATGCTTGCCGGCTCCCTTTCCCGACAGGCGCATTTGGGGGCATTGCTTGCTGATTACGCAGGTCTGACCGGCATCGAAGCTGGGACTATCGAGGCGGGAGGCGCCTCTGGAGGCGCTGCATTGCGACAGGGCTATCTAGCAATTTCAAGTGGGTCGGTGGACGTTGCACTCGTGATCGGGGTTGAGAAATTCACCGACGTGATAGGTCCTGACCTTGAGAGTGCCCTCGCCACCCAAACCGATGCTGACTATGAAGCTATTCACGGGTTGACGCTCACCTCCCAGGCTGCACTTCTAGCTCGCCGCTATATATTTGAGAATCAAATTCCTGTGGACGGGTTGGCATTTTTTCCGTTGACCGCCCACATAAATGGAGCCGAGAATGAGTACGCAATGTACCGCAAGCCAATTGGGCTGGATATCTATACGAAAGCTGAGTCCGTTTGCGAACCATTAAACCTATATGATATTGCTCCCAATGCCGATGGTGCGGCAGCGCTGGTTCTTACAAGGCGAGAATTACTCCCAAATGGTTTTCCGCACCCGGTTGTCCGTCTGGCCGCGTCTACCATTGCCACAGACACTTTTACTCTGGCAGAACGCGGTGACCTGCTAAAGTTAAGCGCTGCACAAGCTTCGATAGAACAAGCTTTTCATAAATCCGGCATCTCCCTCGAGCAAATCGATCTGTTTGAATACTATGATCTCTTTTCCATTTTCGCGGCATTATCATTGGAAGCAGCCGGGTTTGCCAAACGGGGAAAAGGTTGGGAAGTCGCCAGGGATGGATCCATCGCTTTGACAGGTAAACTTCCATGCGCCACTATGGGAGGGCTCAAGGCGCGGGGTAATCCTGGAGGCGCTACAGGTGTTTACCAGGCTGTCGAAGCAACGGCGCAATTAAGAGGCCGGGCCGGGATTAATCAGATCCCCGAGGCACGACTTGCTCTTATTCAATGTTTTGGCGGTCCTGCTTCCCTTGTTGTAACTCATATCCTGGAAAACATGCTTTAATGCTACGAAACCGAAGGTATAAAAGCCTGATAGTTCCTGATAGACAGGCTGGATAGAATTCATATAAGTTCTATCTAGGAGAAAAAAAATGGAAATTCCCCGCCACTGGCGACTTAATCAACAACGGTATGGACTGGTAGGTGAAGTATGTCCACACTGTGACACCAAAATTTTCCCGCCGCGCGATATTTGTCCCGCCTGTGGACAGGACGCAAAAACATCTTTCGCTTTTAGTGGACGCGGCTCGGTCTTTTCGTTTACAACGATTTATGAAGCTCCCACTGGATTCGATGAAACCACCCCTTACACCGTAGCACTTGTGAAGCTGGAAGAAGGTCCGTTGGTAACTGCCCAATTAACTGATCTTGGGGAGGCGCATCCAGAGATTGGTATGCACGTGGAGATGGTTACTCGCCGGTTGCGCTCGGATGGCGACGAACGCGGCATGTTGATTTATGGCTATAAATTTAGGCCAGTATTAAAAGCAGCATGAAGAAAGGTAATTTCCGGATCATTGAAAGATCCGGAATTTTTTTATATTTCAATATTAACGCTCAATTAAATGGGATTACAATTCCTTTTAACGAGTAACTTGGACGAAGGAGGAACTAATGTTTCGACGTATTCGTAGAGCCGCATTTCAAGCAAGCACCATCAACCCGATCCAAATGCAATCTCTGACTAAAGCCAACCAGCTGGTTGCCAGCGGGGAGCCCGGGCAGGCTGCCCCCCTTTTCGCTAACCTTGCCACCGAAATGGAAACCTCCTCCCATCCTCGACGTGCCGCAAACCTGCATGCTCAGGCTGCTCATGCCTACGCTGACATCCAGGACGAACAAGCAGCACTTAAACAAGCTCGCCTTGCCCTTAACTTATTCATTCAATATCAAATGGCTAATCGAACACCCATCTTCTATACCAATATCACCCGTAAATTTACGAACAAAGGGATGAAATCTGCATCGGAAACAGTGATAAGCGAATTCGGTTCAAAAATAAAGCCGATGTCCATACAACCGACTCCTGCCCCTTCACATCAGGGTCAACTTCCCACCAACTGTTCAAAATGCGGTGCTCCCATCCATAAAAATGACGCCAACTGGGTGGATGATCAAACCATCGAGTGTGACTTTTGTGGGTCGCTGATCAGATCGGAATAACCCCCAAAAATAAAACACTATGAATATATGTTTTAAAATTTAAAAATGATACGTGCCTCGTCGCTGTGTACGCTATTTCAATCAGGGGGTACTGGGGGGTCAAATATTAATGGAATTATCTCATTGCTTCAAACAAAATCCTGTTCTTATTTTCTACGGTCCACCACCGCTTTAACCAGTTTAACGGCAATACTTCCTCCCGGAACAATCAAGCCAACGGCATCCGCGGTCACATCAAAGATAAGATCACGCGTGACCATGTCCTTGATCTGATCGTTCAGCTTTTTTCCGCCCGCATGCACTTCTCCAGTGAGCCCATCGAATTCCAGCACAACTCGTTTCCCTTTGGGCACCCACTCGTATTCCAAGGCATACACAGGTCGAAAGTTTATATCGAGCGCTTCCACTATCACTTTTTCTTCATGGATCACTTGTGCTTGAACTGGCTTGATCACATTTGCGAGTACCGCCCGCACAATCGTAGAGGCATGTGCTTCAGGAGGAACTACCAACACACCCGCAGGGGTAAATTGCCCCAGGTCCGAGATCTCGGTTTTCGCAAATGAATTGTATTTGCTCATATCAATCTTATTCCCAGAACCGTCAAATGTATAGCTATCCCTGGATTCCTCAATACAATGTTCAACTCCTATAAGTGAGAAATTTGCGGCACCTTTATTGTTGACATTTACAGGCAGGTCCTGTCCAAGGGCTGTCACATGGTCGACTTCCTTCCCATTTACGGGAATGGTGTAAGTCTGATTGCGCTCAAAGACTGTATGAACAAAAACGTTGATCAACCAATAAGCTTCCAACCGGTTTTCAAACGAAACAATTTGTATATCGTCGGGTTTAGGCCGGGCGATTAAAGCCCCCAGGGTGCCGGTTACAAGACTGGTTTTTTTCTGTTCTAGTCGATCACGCGCAACTTCCAAAGAAATTTGAGGTATAAGGTGAAAAGCACGCTCGGCAGCAAGATAAATATCCATATGCACTCCTTGTGATTATGATTCACAAGCTTAATGGATTATCACCAACACGCACTCGCTGGATGTAATTTAATAATTTAATTCCATTATCGCATAATAAGTGGAATAAAGTGCGCCATTCGTGAGTCATTGTTGCTTTCTTCTAATCCAGGATGGGAGGAGATATTTTCAGGTGATTAAAGTCAATTACTTGACTTACCTTCTCCACTCACTTCCATCCACATCTGCTTGAATTTTAGCGCATCAACTTCCAGGACCGGGCTTTCACACATGATGCGACCTTTCGCACCCGAGTCCTTCAAAGCTCTCATTAGGTTCCTGAAATCCAGGTCAGCCTCTTCCATAATCAGGTGGTTCTTTTCTCCTTTTGGGCCATAATTGATACCCGAAAGGTGAATGTGCATATTTTTCAAAGCTTTGTTGCCAAGTGACTGTTTGTATAAATCCAACGCAGATATCCACTCATTATAAGAGTTCATCGCCCCATCGCCTAGCCGGGCATGCAGGTGTGCAAAGTCTAAACAGGGCATGACTCCGGGTATGGCTGTAGCCATCTCCAATACATCCGACAGCGATCCAAGCATGGCAGCTTTACCGCTGATTTCCGGGCGTAAGATCACGGGATTGCCGTCCTTCCGCAGTTCGTCCATACATCCACTCAAACGAGGGATGGTTATTTTGAGGACCTCCTCGGGTGTGTGCCCAAAGTATGTGCCGGGATGGAAAATAATATCAGTTGCTCCTGCCAGGTTACCAAAGTGAGCGGCATCGATCAAGTACTTGCGTAACCGCGGCCACTTTTCTTCATCTCCATTAAGGTTTATGTAATAGGGGGCATGAACAGAAAGTGCCATACCTGCATCTTCAGCTGCCTGCTTGATGGCGGCGCAAGTGGTTTCGCTGACTCGCACTCCTTGGACCCATGCCAATTCAAGTGCATCCAGACCAATGGAGGCCGCGTATTTAATCCCCCCCACAGTCCCTCCAGGCTTGAGCGGGGTTGCAGCGGGAGAACCGACCGTACCAAATCGAAATGAGAGAGACATTTTTCCTCCTATACAACACCATGCATTCTACCACTTTGGTTATTTTAATTTCTGCACCCACCTTATTCCCAAACATTAAGTATTTTCACAATTATTACCTGAAAAGTATAACCAATTTCTCCCATAGTGGCGGCCCTAGGACCAGTAAGCCGACCAAAATCGATGTAAGTGCAGCGATCAATACAGCCGCTGCACCAACGTCCTTGCCAACCTTCGCCAAAGGATGCTGCTGGGGGCTGGCCAGGTCCACAACCGCCTCCAGGGCAGTATTGATAAACTCCGCTGTCCAAACGAGCGCAATCGTCAGAAGCAACACTGCCCAATCAATCATTGACAAACGCAGCCACCATGCCATCAGCATCACCAAGGTGGAGGCAACCGCATGAAGCCAGGCGTTGTGCTGACTACGGATAACATACCACCATCCCCGAAAAGCATGCCGGAAAGCATGGGCACGTGAAACAAAAAAAATCTGGATTCTATTCATACACAATTGTTGGGGATATTCCCAGGCTGATAAGGACTTCGGATTGGGCTGCCCACATCCGCGCTTTTTCTTTCGCTCTGGCATGGTCGTGACCCAACAAGTGGAGTACACCATGGATTACTAAAAGTGATAATTCCGATTCCAGGGAATGCCCTGCTGCAACGGACTGGGCTTCGGCTTGTGGCACAGAAATAATAATATCCCCAAGGTAACGACGTCCCGTTTCCGGATCTGTTTCGGAAGTTGGGAACGACAGGACATCAGTCGGAGCGTCCTTATCAAGGAACTCGCGATCGAGTGCCTGGACCTGGGCATCCCCGGTCAGGACCAGTGTCAGGTCGGCATCTGGCGCGGACTGTTGAAGAAGTGCAGCATTGGCAGCCCTTTCCAGAGTGCCTGGCATAAACACTCGTCTGAATTCAGGGATAATCTCGATATTAATCATTTTGGCTTAATTATTAAAGAAGGACTGGGTAAGGCAGGGTCTTCCCCCAAAGGGGAAGGCTGTGTAGCAAGTTGCTCCGGAGGATATTCAAGGCGCGGATGGTAGGTTACACGCAAGGTATCGATAAAAGACTCGCTAATTCTAGCCAGGTCGCGTTGGGAAAGCGCAGTATCATCCAATTGACCATCCTTCTGGCATCGTTCAATTACATTCCGAACAAGGTCGCGCACTTTGTCAACGTTGCCCGGTCTTTCAGCACGCGCTTGTGCTTCTACACCGTCAGCTAACATCAATATGGCCGTCTCTTTTGACCGTGGTGAGGGACCAGGATATCGAAACTTGCATTCATCCACCTTCGTAGAATCACCTTTTGCTGCTTGGAGAGCAAGGTTATATTGATAGCGTGTGACAAGCGTTCCATGGTGCTCAGCAATAAAATCGAATAAACGACGAGGTAGCCGGAATTTACGAGCCAGTTTCAGCCCATCCTCCACGTGGCAGATGATTGCCTCAGCTGCGATTTCAGGACCCAGGTCGGCATGTGAATCTATCTGATTTGGTGGCTGGTTTTCTACAAAGAAAAGCGGATTGGAAGATTTTCCGACATCGTGAAATAATGCGCCCACCCGTAAAAGTAATGTATCGGCTTGGATACTTTCACCAGCCTGCTCAGCCAGGTTGGCAACCTGCAAGCTATGTTGGTAGGTCCCAGGTGCACGTTGTAGGAAAAAATTCAAAAGAGGTGAATCTGGACGGGAGATTTCAAGCAATTGCAAAGCTGTTGTCAGTCCTAAAAATTGAGCCAATAAATACTGCATCGGTAAAGCAATGCTGGTGGATGCAATTCCGGTAAAAACTGCCGCGCCCATCAGGGTAGCTAGCCCAACCCAATCCAGATCGGTAAATGGGAGACGATACGCTGCCACCATGGATGCACCGGCGACAGCAATAGCAATGGCGGCGTACATGAATTGACTCACCCGACGCGCCTGTCCAAGTGCTAGCACACCGCACAAGCTGCTCAACGTGTAATAAGGCAACAAACCTAGGGCATCCGGCATCCCATAAGCCGAAAGCAGGCTCATGAGCAAGCCAAAAACCAAACCGCGCTCCATCCCAAAGAGTGCTGAGGTCAGCAAAGCGAACGCCGGAACTGGGAATAGATAGGGAACAATGGTCCGGTTGGGGTTGCTTACACGTGCTCCTACAAGGAATATTGCGAATAGAATCGCAAATAATAATTGGCTGCGTAGGTCAGAAATCGCCACCGGCTTTCTGCGGAAGAAATATAAAGCTGTAAAAATAGCCGATAGCGCCACCAGAGCTGCCGCGCCCAAATAGTTATATGCAGGGTTATTGAGTGTTACCATGCCAAGAGAAGTCAGGGCTTCTAGGTCAACTGCGGTAATCACCTGCCCACGAGACACTACTGTCTGTCCTGCAATGTAAGACTGCGTTATCGGCTCAACCGCTTCACGCGCTGACTGGCGTGCTGCGTCCGTTAGTTCAGGGCTATAAAAACTGTTCCCTACAACGAGAGGTGCAACGATTTCGACAGTGAGCGCTGCTTCCTTCTCTGTTAGCGTGAGACTGACCTGTGAT
>JBGOZL010000021.1:0-11439 GCA_041480185.1 Anaerolineae bacterium | reverse complement strand
TGATGTCCTCACCCACCTCCCCATCACCGCGTGTGGCGCCCTGCACGAAGAGCCCCTCGCGATAGTGAAGGACAACCGATAGGCCGTCAATCTTGGGTTCGACGACGTAACTTGAAGATGCGACCCGCGCGTCCAGCTTGCTGACCCGTTCGTACCAGGCGCGCGCATCTTCCACACCGAAGGCATTCGCCAGAGAAAGGATCGGGCGAGGGTGGCGTACTTTCTCAAACTTTTCCGAAGGCTCGGCACCGGCGCGCTGGCTGGGAGAATCGGGCGTGACCCAGTCGGGATGGCTGGTTTCAATCTGCCGCAATTCGACCACGAGCTTGTCGTACTCAGCATCACTGATGACCGGGTCGTCCATTACGTGGTAGCGGTGGTTGTGGAAATTGATCTGCTGTTTTAGATCTTCGTAACGCTGACGGAGGGCCGTATAATCCATATCTGCGACCTTATTCATACAAGAAAAAAAGCTTACAATTAGGGTGAGGCATGAGTGAAACGCATCCTCTTCTATATTTTACCTTTTATCATAACCGCGTGTACAGCATCACCAGTCCCCGCGACGAATACACCCACTGAATCAGCGTTTAAGCGCACCAAGCTATTCGCAATCACTGCCGAAGCCGAAACCCAAACCAGTGGATATCCGGCAAACGACGCAACAATAACGGCTATTATGGGGAATAAATACGCTGGCGGGACCGCCGCGGCTGCCAGCATGACCGCCCAACCGAGTGAAACGCCCACTCCCACCATCCCACCAGATTCGCGCTTCTGCCAACCTGTGAATTTTAGTACCTCCTTCGCATCAATGGGCGCAACTCAAAATATCCTGCTAGATGCAGGGCTAAAAAACGTCAGCGGCACTCCATGCTATTTGCAAACATGGCCGCAAGTCCTGCTTATGGACCGGCAGGGAACGCCGCTGGATGTGGAGTATCACTATTTCGAGATGGGTCCTGCCGATGCAGCAACTGTGGCGACTGAACAGGCACAAGAATCCACGAAGGCCAGGATCGGATTATGGCCGGGTTGGGAGGGCTGGGTTAATCTGATTTGGTCAAACTGGTGCGGTGCACCAATCTCCGGGGGCGTGGTCATCCACCTGACGTTGGGAAACAACGCCGGAGTAATGGATATCCAGACGGACATTCAAGCCGGCGGAGCCTGTACTGCGACGGGATATCGATCTACTGTAGGCATATCCAAAATGGAATCAACAATTCCTCCTCCATAATATTGAGTGGTATAGAAATAACTGTTTGAGGCAGTTATTTTGAGCAGTGAAGTAGATTAATAACTCCATGCGAGAATTATGTCGGCCCCGTTACTTCCAAAGGAACGGGTTTTTTGTTGAGAATCAATCCCATGTTTTAGCATCTTATAAACCTTGATATACCATTCAAAACAATGATTGTGGAAATGGATTTGCCACATAAGTCCAGCACAACGAATTCTAGAGAGGGAATATCCCAGGCGGCGCGAGGACTAATGACCGTGAAAAAATCCTGAATAAATTGGGAAATTGGGGTCTTGACAAAATAGTACAGATGTTCTATACTACGCACACCTATATAGTACAAACGTTCTAATACGACAAAGGAGGTCGTCATGAACACTAGTTTACGAAACCATCGAGGGTTCTTCTCAATGATCAAGGGCTTCACTGTCCGACGCGGGATGGCATGGGGCCTCATCATCATCGGAGCGTTGCTGGCGTTCGAGATGTTCAACTACAGCACGACCCAATTCGCTCTGAACGACGTGCTGGGTGACCTGACTTTTGCAGGCATCCGCTGGGCGACCATCCTAGCCCTGGCTTTTTGCGGGATCGATTTTGCCGGGATCGCCCGGTTGTTTACCCCGGAGCAGGGACGGGAGGAACCAGCCGAAGTCTGGTACCTGTTCGGTGCCTGGATCCTGGCGGCCGCGATGAACGCAATCCTGACTTGGTGGGGTGTGTCTGTGGCCATTGCCAGCCACCCGAATCTGAGCAGCGAGGTCATCAGCATCACCACCCTGACCAAGATCGTACCGGTTTTCGTCGCCATCATGGTCCTGCTCATCCGGGTTCTGATCATTGGGACTTTCTCAGTCAAGGGCGGGAAATTGTTCAGCCAGGCTGATACCCGTCACTTCACCTCGCGTTCAGCAGAACCCCAGACAGCGAGTTCGCTGACTTCCCATGCTCGTCCGACTGGTATCTCTCCCTTCCGCCCGGCGACCAAGGTGGCGCGGTCTGAATCGAGCTATGCCCGCAGCGACCCGGCTTATCACAATCTTGCGATGCAGAGCAAGCCTGTCCACGAAGCGGAATACGTAGATACACCGCGGAATTCCTAGCCTGTCATCTCTGGAAGAATGCCCTCACTTCAGACAGTCTCTTCCTCCTCCCGGACAGTCGCCTCAAGGGGCGGCTGTCTGACCAGGTTCCTGCTCCCTCCGCTGGCGGCGGTGTGCATTGGCGCCCTGCTTATGGTAATTTCTCTCAGCACGACGATGAACCCCGTCTCAGCGAAAAATCAAGCGAACGACGAAGTTCTAGCAATCTCGCCGGCTTTTACTCCCGAGGTGCAATTTTGGGCAGATAGGATCCAGGTGTGGGCAGCCGCGGCGGGGCTGGACCCGAACCTGGTCGCGACCGTAATGCAGATCGAGTCTTGCGGGGATCCGCGCGCTCTTTCACGCGCCGGAGCGATGGGCCTGTTCCAGGTGATGCCCTATCACTTTACTGCCAGTGATGACCCATACGCACCAGATACGAACGCACGCCGCGGCCTGGATTTTCTCAGACGATCAATGGAGGCGGCCCAAGGCGATCCCCACCTGGCATTGGCAGGTTACAACGGTGGAATCGGTGTGATCGGAATGTCAGAATCAGGCTGGGCGGGGGAAACACAGCGGTATGTTTACTGGGGGAGTGGGATTTATGTCGAGGTTGCCAGCGGCGCGAACGAAATTCCGCGCCTGCAGGAATGGCTGGCATCAAATGGAGCATCCATGTGCAGGCAGGCTCACAATCGGTTGGGGATCAGTCCGTAGGAGCGGGTTCCGTAGACTTGATCAAAGGGAGGTAGATGCAGAACGTGGTGCCCTTGCCTTCCGCCGAATCGACTTCAATCTGTCCCCCGTGATGATTTACGATCCAATTGGCAATCGAAAGACCCAGGCCAAACCCACCGACCTTGGAACGTGAGCGGGATTTTTCGGCACGGTAGAAGCGCTCAAAGATGTGCGGCAGGTCTTCAGCGGGGATGCCCTGACCGGTATCGCGCACAATGAGGCGAGCATTCTCACCGACTTTTCCCAGACTGAGATATACCTCGCCCCCCTGAGGCGTGTACTTGATTGCATTTGAGACCAGGTTTATCAGCACTTGCTTCAACCGGTCACGATCACCATTGATTACTATCTGGTCTATCTCGGGGAGTTTTAACTGTACCCGTTCACGCGCCAAGATGCGCATTTCCTTAAAAACTTCCAGCAAGAGGGTATCCAATTCTACCGGGGCAAAATGGAGGGGCAGTTTCCCTGATTCAGCTTGCGCCTCAAGCAGAAGATCTCCGACGAGGCGAGTGAGCCGGTCGGCTTCATCCTCGATATTACCCAGAGATTCCTCGTCCGCCTGTTTCATTCGCCGCATCAAGTCCACATTGCCCTTAATGACCGTCAGCGGGGTGCGCAGTTCGTGACTTACATCTGCAAGGAAGCGCTGCTGGGAAGAGAAGAGCTGTTCCAGCCGCCCGAGGGTATCATTAAAGGCTGTCACCAATCGACCCATTTCATCGTTCTCCGGGCCGCGTTGGGGGATGCGCTGGGAAAGGTCGTCGGCACCCGAAATACGCAGGGCACTCTCGGTAATGTCCACCAATGGTGAAAGCACCCGGGCGTTAAAGAACCAGGAAAGCAGGGCAGCGAAAATGATGGCAGCTACGGCAATAGTAATTATGGTTTGGACCAGGGATTGGCGAGTGGTATCCACCATAGTCATACTGGCGGCCACCTGCAATGTCCCAATCGGGCGCCCTCCCGCCTCCAACGGGACATTGAGGACGCGCAAGTGAACGGATTGGACGATAGAATCGCGATAAATGGACCGTTTTGACTGGTAACCAATCGGGTCAAAGGGCTGACTGATCTGCCCGAGACCGGGGGAAGAAGAATGCAGCCGCCCGTTATTATCCCAAATTTGATAATAAACAAAAGATGTCAGGTTGAGTTGGGGCAGAGTTTCCTGGCTGAGCTCACCCGCCGGTCCAACGCGCCAGCCGACCAGCAGGTCGCTGGCAGTTTGTGTCAAGGTGGAATCCACCTGGGCGACCAGCAGGATGTTGACCAGGGAGTAGAGCAGAATGCCGAATATCAGCAAGATTCCCCCCATGATAGCCGAGTATAAGATTGTCAGGCGTAATCGGAGCGACATTACGGATTCTCGCGCAGGACATACCCCACACTACGCACGGTATGGATCAGGCGAGGCTCACTATCCGATTCAAGTTTTTGCCGCAGGTAGCGGATATATACTTCCAGCACGTTACTCTCGCCGCCAAAATCGTAACCCCAAACGCGGTCGAAGATCACCTCACGTGTAAGCACCTGGCGAGGGTGGCGCAGGAAAAGCTCAAGCAGTTCGTACTCTTTGGCCGTAAGCGGGATAAGGCGTGTGCCACGCGTCACTTGGCGGGATACACTATCCATGGTCAGGTCGGAAAACTCGTAAACCTGGTTACGCTCGGTTTGAGTGCGGCGCAGGAGGGCGCGCATGCGGGCGAGAAGTTCTTCCAGATTGAAGGGTTTGACCAGATAATCGTCGGCACCTGCGTCGAGACCCTGGACGCGATCCTGAACGGTATCCTTGGCGGTTAACATTAAAATAGGCAGGCTGCCCCCCATCCGCAGGCGGCGGCAGACCTCCAGCCCATCCATCCCTGGCAGCATCCAGTCGAGGATGACCAGGTCGGGATGGTGGTCATGGGCAAGGTTTAAGCCTGTGCGACCATCGGTGGCGATATCCACCAGATAACCTTCATAGGCAAGCCCGCGTTGGAGTACTTTCAGGATGGCTGGGTCGTCTTCAATGATCAGGATACGTTCATTCATATTGTGCCTCTGACCACAATATACCACAATCTTTTGGTAGAATGATGCAATGTCGGTCTCAAAAAGGATTTTTGACCTGCTGGTGACAATCCTCGGACTGGTTATTTCCCTGCCTCTGCTCCTGATCATTAGCCTGCTGGTATGGATTTTTCTTGGCACACCCATCCTGTTCCTCCAGAAGCGCCCCGGTTACAAAGGCCGACCATTCATGACCTATAAGTTCCGAACGATGACAGAGCGCAAAGGTTCAGATGGGGACTTGCTGCCGGACTCCGAACGTTTACCTTCCTTCGGAAGATTTCTCCGATCGACCAGTCTGGACGACCTTCCCCAACTATGGAATGTATTAATTGGAGAAATGAGCCTTGTGGGACCGCGTCCGCTGCTGATGAGATACCTGGACCGCTACACTCCGGAGCAAATGCGACGGCATGACGTATTACCAGGCATTACTGGCTGGGCTCAAATCCACGGGCGGAACATCCTGGATTGGGAAGAAAAATTCCGTCTAGATGTTTGGTATGTGGACCACCGCTCGTTCTGGCTGGATATTAAGATTTTGTTCCTGACCCCCTGGAAAGTTTTCAAACGAGAAGGGATCAGCCAACCCGGTCAGGCGACGACGGAAGAATTCAAGGGAAACAAATAGGAGCGGATTGCGATACCCGGCAGCGTTTTTGGTATAATCTGCCTACCTTAGAACGACTTACCCGGAGACAAGTACCCATCCCTCCGTTCAGAGACCTGCTGGTTGGTGCGAGGCAGGCGGGAGTGTGGTGAAATCCCCTCCGGACTCCTCGAAAGAGGAGAGTTGCTCTTGCAGGAGTTGTTTGTAGAGAACGTGTCAAGCGTATATATCGATTGAAGCCGTTACTACGAATAATTGTAAAAGAGCCGGGATACGCCCGTTACTGCGATAAAGAGAATAAAAGCAGGTGGCACCACGAGACGCCCCTTCGTCCTGCAAATCGAGGGGGCGTATTCTTTTTCCGGAATTCGTTGGCTAGCCGACGGGCTCCAAGCGGAGGTGCAATATGTTAGATGTGAACCTTATTCGCGAACAACCCGACCTGGTGCGCAAGGCATTATCGGATCGGCAAATGGACCCCGCGCCAGTGGACCGCATCCTAGAGTTGGATGTCAGGCGACGTATACTCCTGACCGAAGTGGAAGCCTTAAAAGCCGAGCGAAATGCCGGCTCAAAAGAAATCAGCAAGATGAAGGATGCCGCAGGACGCCAGATCAAGATCGAAGCCATGCGTAAGATTGGTGATAAGATCGCTGACCTTGATAAGGAAGTGGCTGAAGTGGAAGAAGAGCTGAAGTCCGTGGCAGCCGTCATCCCCAACCTACCAGACGCCCGCACTCCCTACGGCAAAGACGAAAGTGGAAACGTCGTCCTGTGGACGACCGGAGAGCTTCCGGAGTTTGATTTCGAACCAAAAATCCATTGGAATCTTGGGCCGGCTCTTAGGATCATGGATTTCGAACGAGGAGTCAAGATCACCGGCTCGCGCTTTTACGTGCTGACCGGTCTGGGGGCGCGCCTTCAACGGGCACTGATTTCTTACATGCTCGATCTGCATACCCGGCAAGGCTACACCGAACAATATACCCCGTTCATGGTCAAGGCTGCGACTCTCTACGCGGCTGGTCAATTGCCAAAGTTTGCCGAGAACCTGTATCACGACGCCGAAGAAGACCTGTGGATGGTCCCCACCGCAGAGGTCCCCCTGACGGGCTTGCTCATGGATGAAATCCTGGACGAGAATCAACTCCCGCTACAATACACGGCTTATACGCCCTGCTTCCGCCGCGAGAAAATGAGCGCCGGTCGCGACGTGCGCGGTATTAAAAGAGGTCACCAGTTTGACAAAGTTGAAATGTACATTTTCAGCAAGCCGGAGGAATCGGACGCCATGCTGGAAAAAATGCGAGGACATGCAGAGGCGACCTGCGCCGGGCTGGGGTTGACTTACCGTGTCAAGAAACTGTGCACCGGCGACATCGGGTTCGGAGCAACGATGACATACGACATTGAGGTATGGGCCACGGGACTCCAGGAATGGCTGGAAGTCTCCTCGATCTCGAACGACACCGATTTCCAGGCGCGGCGGGCGAATATCAAGTTTCGTCCTGCAGATGGTGGCAAGACTCGCTATGTCCACACGCTGAATGGGTCTGGGTTGGGAATGCCGCGTACCTTGATCGCTGTTCTGGAAAATTACCAACAAGCCGATGGGTCGGTGAAGGTGCCGGAAGCCCTTCTACCGTGGATGGGCGGCGTGGGAATAATCCGCGCATAGAACACTCAGGAGCAAACCCATGCAAATTGGCCCGTACACCATCGAGATTGAACAGGTAGCAAGGGGTATCGCTATCGTGATGATGGCGGTGGGCTTGCTGGTCATCCCGATCCTTCCAGGGCTGGTGATCATCTGGGTAGCTGCGCTGGGATATGGGATCGCTGCCGGATTCGGTGCCCTCGGGTGGAGCATGTTCACGCTCATTTCTTTGCTGATGGTGGGCGGGTCCGTTCTGGATAATGTTCTGATGGGCGCAAAGGCACACAAGGAAGGCGCACCATGGTGGGTTGTTCTGATCGCCCTGGTATCAGTCATCCTTGGAAATTTCATCATCCCGATCCCAATCATTGGCGGAATCCTAGCAGCGTTACTCGTGCTATTCCTGATCGAATGGCTACGCCTGAAGGATGCCAGGAAAGCCCTGTCTTCGATGAGAGGCATGCTGGTGGGCTGCGGTTGGGCAGTTGTTTTCCGGGTTATAATCGGCCTAGTCATGATCGGCTTGTGGCTCATCTGGGCCTGGGCGTAATCTTTTTTTCACTCAGAAAAGGAGAAACAAATGCCAACAATCGTAACAGACATTATTATTCTGCTTGGTCAACTCGTCCGTTTGCTGGGTATGGTAGTCCTTGGGCTGGGAATCGGCTGGATCGTGCTTGACCTGCTTAAGAAAATTGAAGTCTGGCAGGGGCAGGTAGCCATCTTCCTCGGATTGGCAGGTCTCATCATAGGCTTGGTCGTCTTTACCGGCGCGGGTGCGATCGGCGCGTTCGCCATCGGAGTAGGCGTGGCCATTTTCATGTGGGGAATGCCTAAGAAGGAAAAGAAGGAAGAAGAAAAGAATTAATCCAATTGCGGATGACAATCCCCTATAAATGCAATCGGCGCACCGAATCAGGTGCGCCGAACTTGTTTATTGATGTCAGCTCATAAATTCACTGGGGCGCATAAAAGAGCAACCAGTAGTTTGACGGAATTTTCTACATCGGCGGTATCCACCATTTCGGAAGGGCTGTGTACGTAGCGGGTGGGGACCGAGAGACAGCCTGCCGGAACCCCTGCACGGGCCACCTGGATGGCGCGTGCATCCGTGGTGCCTCCCTCGAGGATCTCGCGCTGGTAGGGGATCCCGGCCTTCTCAGCGGTGCGAACCATCCATTTGACAATGCGTGGGTCTGCCAGCATGCCTCCATCTTTAACCTTGACAGCCGGACCTTTGCCCAGGCCAACTTCCATGTGAGAACCCTTGGGTGTGTCACCGGTGGAGGTGACGTCCAGTGACAGGCCGAGGTCTGGGTCAACACCGAAAGCAGAGGTGGTGGCACCACGCAGCCCCACTTCCTCCTGGGTGGTAAAGACGAAATAGAGTTCGTGAGGGGAAGTTTTCAAGGTGCGCATGGCTTCGATCATGACCGCGCAGCCGATACGGTCATCCATGGACTTGGCAATCAACCGGGTTCCAAGATCGACGAACGGACGATCGAAGGCGCAGACATCACCCACTTTGACCGGACAATCCTTCAGGCTTGAAGCGCCCACGTCAATAAAACACTGCTCGAGGGTGGGGGCCTTGGTCATATCGGTGAGCCGGTCGGTGCCGATAACGCCGGGGGTACTGTCCATGAAACGGACGCGGCTCCCGGTTAACATCGTTAGGCGGATACCACCGAGACCTGTAAAGCGAATAAAACCATTCGCGTCAATGTGAGTGGCCATCAGACCAATCTCGTCCATGTGCCCAGCCAACATGACCCTCAGCCCGCTTTTTGACTTTGACCCTTTCCGGGCGACCAGGTTGCCCATTGCGTCCACGCGAATTTCGTTGGCGGAGGGTTTGATCTCTTTGCGGATAACTTCGCGTATGTCGGTCTCATAGCCGGAAGGGGAGAAGGTTTCGGTTAATTTTTGGATGAGTTGTTTCATAGTTTTCCTTTGGATCTGGCGTCTTTGGAAAGCAATACTTGCGACTGAACTCCAGGTTACAGGATTATGCCAGCCCGGTTGCCATGAACCCCGCCGGGAGGTGCCTAAGTGCATTATCGAGCAAAGCGAGGGTATTCTTCCAATCGTCGAGCAAGGCAATCGAGGCTGCTGTGTGACTATACCGGTGGGGAACCGAGACTGATACACTGGGAACACCAGCGCGGGCTTTATGGATGGTTCCCGCGTCTGTGCCCCCTCCGGTTGGCTGGCGGACCTGGAAGGAGATTCCTGCAGCCCGGGCTGTACTGCTTAGGTGGCGAACCAGGCGCGGGTCGGAGAGAGTATCGCTGTCGCCGACATAAATAGCCGGACCGAGCCCAAGTTTTGTGTTGTAAGAGACATTCTCTTCATCATCCCAGGCAGGGAGGTCATGGGCTGGGGTGGCATCCACCACCACAGCGAGGTGGGGGTCGAAAGCATAGGCTGCCACTTTAGCCCCGCGTGCTCCGATTTCCTCCTGAACGGTGAAGGCTGCCAGCAGATCAATATTGGAGGGGGCATTCTTTACCAATTCAAGTAGGGTGACGATACCCAAGCGGTCATCAAGAGCCTTGGCAATCAACACCGAACCATTGCGCTGAAAACGGGTGGCAAAAACCGCCCGATCGCCCGGCTTGACTTTACTATCGCCGAGGCCGATATCAATGCGGAGGGCGTCCAATGGAATTTTCTGTTTGCGCTCCTCGGCAGTGGTCAGGTGAATGGAGCGAGCGCCGATCACGCCTGGCAGATGTTCTTTTCCAACCAGCACGGCTTTACCGGGTAACTGGCGGACATCCATCCCGCCAACCATCTCAAACCGGAAAAGTCCTTCGCCTTCATCGGCGACCAGCATAAAGCCGACTTCGTCCATGTGAGCAGTGACCATTACTTTCAATCGGTTCCGGCCGGATCCCGGACAGGTCACCAGGACATTCCCCAGAGCGTCAACACGAACCTCCCCGATGTGACCTTTGAGTTCTTCCAGGACGATCTTACGGACTTCGCCCTCATCGCCGGAGACGGCGCTGGCATTGCACAGATTTTCGAGAAGTTTAAGTTGAGCGTTTCCGATAATCGGCATACTAATCATCCCAGATAATTTTCTCGGCAAAATCCGGTGCCAACCCGGCGATGAATTCAGCCACCAACCGTCCAGCGCGCTGGATATCCTTGATGGCGACCATTTCCACCGGCGTATGCATATAACGCAGGGGGATACCCATTACAAGGGTGGGGACACCAGCTGCCACTACCTGAGTGCTGTAGCCATCCGTCCCCGTGTGTCGCGGGGCATACTCAAGGCTATAGGGAATTTCCAACCTGTCGGCCAATTCTTTCACAGCCTTGTGCAGGGCCGGGTGAATATTGGGCCCCATGCAAAGTGTGGGACCTTTCCCTAGTGGATTAGTTTGCCAGTCAGTGGATCCAGGACCTTTGGCAAAGGTGACATCCAAAGCGATGACGAGCGTAGGGTGCAATTCATAAGTAGAACCAGTTGCACCGATGGTGCCTATTTCCTCCTGCGTGGTAGCCACAGCCCAAACATCCCATACGTGAGGGCGGGACTGCAATTCTTCCAGGCAGACAGTCAGCGCTGCAACCGATGCACGGTTATCAAGGGTATGTCCGGCAATCGTGTCGCCAGTCAATTCAAGGGGAGGCTGGGCAAACGAGACCAGATCGCCAACATGGACGAGGCTCTCCACTTTTCGCGGGGGAAGCCCGGTATCCAAGAATAGATATTCCAGCGGAACAGGATTCAGCCCGATATCGGGAGGCAGGAGGCGGGTCTGTGGCAGGACGACAACGCCGGGGATGGACTGGCGTACCCCTGCGCCCGTGGCATACAGATTGACCAGCGTACCAGGTAGAACACGCGGATCAATCCCGCCAACCTGGGTGAGGCGCAGGAAACCGTTCGCAATGCCGGTGACCATGAGACCAATGGCATCCATGTGCGTGGCAACCATCACGGATGGGCGCGGGCTTGAGCCGGTACCGCGTCGCAGTCCATGCAGTGAGCCCAGTTTGCCACGAGTGATCTCATTCACGAGCGGCGTCCATT
>JBGOZL010000020.1:0-11565 GCA_041480185.1 Anaerolineae bacterium | reverse complement strand
TCGGCCATCACAGACGGAGCATAGATTTCCTTGGTTTCGCGGTTGGCGACAAGTTCTATCGCCGAGAACAGCCCAATGTAGCGCACATCACCCACCGAGGGATGCCGGATTTTTATGCCTTCTAGGACTTGGCCGAGGTACTTGCCAACCGAAACTGCATTTTCAATGAGGTGGTCTTCTTCGTAAACCGCAATGGTTGCCACAGCTGCGGCGCAGGCCAGGGCATGACCATTGTAGGTTAGACCGGCATACAGGTATTTGTCATCGAAGAATTTTGCAATCGGCTCAGAAACGATGACTGCGCCAAGCGGTACATAACCGCTGGTGATCCCTTTGGCAGTGGTAATCATGTCGGGAATGACACCCCAGTTGTCCACCGCAAACCATTTACCGGTCCGACCCCAGCCACTCATTACTTCATCCGAAATCAGGAGGATACCGTATTTGCTACATATTTCGCGCACGCGTGGCCAGTAGTCTCCCGGTGGAATAATCAATCCGTTTGAACCAACCACGCCCTCCATGATGACGGCCGCGATCTTATCTGTACCTTCATATTGAATTACTTCTTCAAGGTGTGAGATGCACTCCCGTTGGCAGGATTCTTTTTTGTGCCCGAACGGGCAACGGTAACAAAACGGGTCGAGGAAATGCACACATCCCGGCATGGCTGGTTCAACAGCAAGACGGCGATAATCGCCAGTTAATGCAATTGAACCGTGCGTTGCCCCGTGATAGGAGCGATAACGAGCCAGGATTTTGTGCCTTCCGGTGTAGAAACGGGCAATTTTGATCGCATTTTCATTCGCTTCTGCGCCGCCAAGGGTAAAGAATGTTTTTTTGAGATTTCCAGGCGTGACCTCGGCCAGTTTTTTTCCTAGCAGGCCGCGAGGTTCAGTGGCATTTCCCGGGTGTACGAAGCAAAGTTGGGCCGCCTGGTCCTGGATGGCTTTCACTACCTTCGGGTGCTGGTGACCGATGTTCGTATTCATCAACTGGGACGAGAAGTCGATATACCGCTTGCCATCCATATCCCAGAAATATATACCCTCGGCTTTTTCCACCGGGATGGGATTGATCTGTCCCTGGACCGACCAGGAAAAAAAGGTGAATTCCCTGTTCATTTGTACAATTTCTTGCGAAGCGTATGTTGACAAAGTAACCTCCATATAAATTATTCTACATCTCGTTCCGCTAAATTTCTTGATTTATCGCGATACTACCTTGACAGAGTCGCGCACGACATTCAAAGTGGTATCAATATCGGCTTCGCTATGCGAGTAGCATAAAAACCAGGGTTCGCGAGCATCATGATCGGGCATCACCCCTCGCTCGATCATCGCTTCGATCAGGGTCAGATAATATTCTTTCTCGCTCTCGTTCCAGGTACGCTGATCTGTAACCTTTTCCACCCCAATCGCAAATGAAAACATGGCAGGATAGCCGTTCATGCAGACCGGGATCCCAGCTTCATTAAAAATATTGGTAATACCTTCCATGAGACGCTTGCCACGCATCTCAATTACTTTTAATACCGGTTCACGCTGAAGGACTGTCAGTGTTGCCCAGGCGGCAGCAACACCGGGTTTGTTATTAGTGAATGTCCCTCCCTGGGCAACTCCATGCCCAATAATGGACATGATTTCTTTCTTGCCACCGAAAGCCGCTAATGGATAACCATTGGCAAATGCTTTGGCATAAGTTGCCAAATCCGGTTGAATGCGGTAATACTCTTGTGCGCCACCATTTGCGATCCGAAAGCCCGTTTTGACCTCATCAAGGATCATGACTATCCCATACTGGTCACACTGCTTGCGGATAAATTGCAGGAAGTTATTTTGCGGCAGGATGGCACCACAATTGCCCATGCAAGGCTCGACGATGATGGCTGCCACCTGCTCGCCATTGGATCTCAATATTTTCTCCAATACATCCGGATTGTTAAATGGCAGGGTTACTACAAGCTCGCTCAACGGACGCGGGATGCCAGAGCTTGCCGGAACAGAAATCGGGTTGCCATAGTTTCCATACGCCTCGGTCGGCGCATATGTGGACCACAATGTGTAATCGTGGAAACCATGGTACATCCCCTCAAATTTAATGATACGTTCTCGTCCGGTATAAGCGCGTGCCACCCGGATGGCATGCATGGTTGCCTCTGTGCCAGAACATGCAAAACGGACCATATCCACAGCAGGGCACATCTTGACGAATTTTTCAGCAGTCTCGATTTCGAGTTCGTAGGTCATCGCTGAGAGTGTACCCAGGTCAATCTCCTGCTTGACCTTCTCGTTAACCTCGTCGTATGCATGGCCCAGGATAATTGGACCAAAAGCCATGCGATAGTCGATATATTTATTCCCATCGGCGTCCCATAAATATGCCCCTTTGGCTTTCTGCATATAGGGGGTAATCCCGTCGCCCCAATATCGAAAGTTCGAATTAACACCCAAAGGCATTACCTTCAAAGCCCTTTTTTGCAGTAAATTATTTTTTTGCCACGGAAGGTTCAGCATGCTATCCTCCAAAAAGTTTTATCGTGGGATATCTCCGTTTTTGTTATATCCAGAGTCGTGAGGAATACCCCATTGGTATACATCTTTCAAAACAATCGGGACGATGGAAGTCGTCGTTCGACGTACACCTGGCATTTTTCTGATTACCTCAGTTACAAACCGGTAGATCTCTGCTGTATCTTTTGCTACAAGTTGGATTGACACGTCCATTTCGCCAATGGAGCAAGCAACGTAAGACACACAATCGTAAGCCATAGCTTTGTGAGCTACATTCATGATGGCATCTGATTCAACTTCGAGCAAGACATCTGCTCGTATAGTCAGTCCAAATGCTTGCGGATTAACGATTGGGCGAATTTGAATCACTTCATCCTTGGTCATGCGCTCTATCCGGTATCGCACAACCCTCTCAGATATTCCCCCGCTAATGCGGCGCGCAATTTCCGCCGCGGCCATACGACCGTCTTCCATAAGAAGATTTACGATTTGCAAATCGATTTGGTCGTTTTCAGACATTGTTCCCGACTTTTATGTTTTTTTCCGACTTACCTGATTACTTTACTGAATTAATTATTCAAATTCAAGTGTCTTTTGTCACTTCCATAAGTTTTTCAGAATAAAGGTTTACGCATTGGAAAAATTTTTCAGGCGCTGACCGCCCAACAGCATTTTCAATTAATTTCTAATTTATTATTAAAGCAACCACAATCTTTGAAAACAACCGTGCTGGAAGGAAAGGGTATAATTCATTCATGAGCAACCGCGGCCCACTTGTCATAGGCATTGCTGGCGGATCTGGATCAGGAAAGACTACCGTAGCCCAAACTATCCTCCAGCGGGTCGGTCCGGATCGGATTTCGTTCCTCCAGCATGATGCTTATTATAAAGACCTAAGTGGATTGCCTCCAACCCAACGAATCGAAGTCAATTTCGATCATCCCAACTCTCTTGAAACTGAATTGCTTATAAATCACATATTGCATCTAAAAAACGGACATCCTGTTGAAGTCCCGATTTACGACTTCTCCACTCATAGCCGAACGGATCGGACCTACACCGTACAACCGCGCAGCGTTATTTTGGTGGAGGGTATATTATTATTCACCGAAGCTTCATTGCGGGATCTATTTGACGTCAAACTTTTTGTGGATACAGACTCGGATTTGCGCTTTATCCGCCGGTTGGAACGCGATATATCTGAACGTGGACGGACACTAGAAATGGTCGTCAAACAATACCTTTCCACCGTACGCCCGATGCATTTGGAATTTGTAGAACCCTCAAAGCGCTATGCAGACGTGATAATCCCGGAAGGTGGATTTAATGCCGCAGCACTTGACATGGTAGTGGCACGAATCGAGTCGATGCTTTCATAATTGAAGGGTGTCGATTGGTTTTTTGAACAAGCGGGTGCCTGCTTCAATGAAATTTTGAAAAGGAAAAAATATGAAACAATGGAATAAGTCCCCGAAATTTGTGTTAGATTTAAAGAAAAAATACTCGGCAACATTAAGCACAGACAAAGGTGATATTTTTATCGACCTCTATGCTGACAAGACACCCGTTTCTGTCAATAATTTTGTTTTCCTGGTGCGCGAAGGATTTTATGATGGAACTATTTTTCACCGGGTTATCCCTGAGTTCATGGCACAAGGTGGAGACCCAACCGGGACCGGACGCGGAGGCCCTGGTTACCGTTTCGCAGATGAATTCCATCCATCATTAAAGCATGATAAACCTGGTGTCCTTTCGATGGCGAATGCGGGCCCAGGTACCAACGGCTCGCAATTCTTCATCACCTACGCTCCAACACCTCATCTGAATAATAAGCACAGCGTATTCGGTCAGGTTGCGTCAGGTATGGATGTACTGCTTGCCATTCCGGCACGCGACCCGGTAAAGATCAATTCCCCCGCGGTTAAATTAAATAAAGTCACCATCCAGGTAGAATGAACCCGAAATCTCGGGTCATCATCCTGCGTGTTTTGGCGTTGGTGGGCGTTATCGCCCTCATCGTCACTTTGTTTGTTTTCAGGGATCAGGTTAAAAAGCTTCAAGATTATGGTTATGTTGGAATTTTCCTGCTTTCCATCGCCGCAAACGCTACTATTATTATTCCTATTCCAGGGGTAGCCTTTACAACAGCGATGGGAGCAATTTTTAATCCCATTGGTGTGGCTGTTGCCGCCGGGTTGGGAGCAGCCTTGGGTGAACTCACTGGTTACATAGCTGGATTCAGCGGGCAAGGGGTAGCTGAACGCACAACGCTTTATATTCGACTTACAACATGGATGAAGGTTCACCAGAGCCTGGCTTTTGGAGCAATTTTTTTACTTGCATTCATCCCAAACCCTTTCTTTGATATGGCGGGCATGGCTTCCGGCGCTTTAAAAATCCCGCTATGGAAATTCCTGCTTGTTTGTGCCGCAGGCAAGATCCTCAAAATGCTGATGTTTGCTTATGCGGGTTTTTATTCTATTTCCTGGCTAAATGGATATTTTGGCAAATAGAGAAAAAACAATGAAAACAAACGATTTCAGTATACTGGACTCCTACCTTGATACTCATTTGAATGCCAGCATTGCAGAACTTTCCCAACTTGTGGCTCAGCCATCAGTTGGAGCTCAGCATTTGGGAATGCAGGAATGCGCGGAGTTGGTAAATAAAATGTTGCGCCAACGCGGCTTCAGCACGGAAATAATGCCCACCGGTGGAGCACCAGTCGTTTTTGGGGAATACAAAGGCAAGAGTGATAAAACAATCCTCTTTTACTGTCATTACGATGTCCAGCCACCTGAACCCCTGGAATTGTGGGAAACGCCTCCCTTTGAACCCTCTTTACGGGACGGCAAACTCTTCGGGCGAGGCGTAGGGGATGATAAAGGACACTTGGTGTCCCGTCTTTTTGCCATCGATGCATTGCTGGCCACGTTAAATGAACTGCCTTGCACGGTCAAATTCATCATCGAGGGTGAGGAAGAAACCTCCAGTGAGCACCTGCAAGAATATGTGCGCAACAATCTTGACCGACTTCAAGCCGATGGTTGCATCTGGGAGTTCGGTGGTGTAGATCACACGGAAACACCAGTTCAATATCTTGGTCTACGAGGCATCTGCTATGTGGAATTAATTGTCGAAACGGCCGACATCGATGTTCACTCCGGATTGGGGGGTTCCATCTTCCCCAACGCTGCCTGGCGATTGGTGTGGGCACTAAGCAGCCTCAAGGATCCAGACGAACGAATCCGCCTGCCCGGGTTTTACGATAAGGTGCGTAAACCATCTTCCCGTGACATCGAACTCATGGCGGCCTTACCTGAGACCTCCGACTTTTATAAAGAGCAGTACGGGATCAAGTCGTTTATTAAAGGTCTGTCTGGTGGATTGGACCTGCGGGTCGAGGAGGTATTCACCCCCACATGTACCATCTGCGGGCTGACTTCCGGATACCAAGGGTTCGGTGGAAAGACAGTCCAACCCGCAATGGCTTCTGCCAAGGTGGATTTCCGGTTGGTTCCAGACCAAGTTCCAGAAGAGGTCGTTGGACAACTTCGCCATCACTTGGACACCAATGGATTCTCTGATGTAAAGGTGAATCAATTGGGCGGAGAACCTCCAGCGCGAACTGACCCAGACAACCCCTTTGTGAAACTTGTCTGCGATACCTCTCTGGACGTGTATGGAGTGCCTATGCGAATAGTCCCAATTAATGGCGGCTCTGGACCAAACGCGCCATTTATTCACGATTTGGGATTGCCGGTCGCCTCCGCCGGTCTTGGCCATCCGGATACTCGCAGTCACGCCCCTAACGAAAACATCCGGTTGGACTTGTATCTGAAACATGCAAAACATATGGCAAGATTGATGGTCAAATTCGGTGAACAAAGTTAGTGATGATTGAAGGGTCTAATAGACAGATATTTTATCGAATAAAATATCTTGATTTGTCAAATTAAACATAAAGAGCCCCCGTTCTTCAAGGGAATGAGGTCTCTTTTTATATGTTTAAAAGGCTTTGCTATTTTTCAGAAATGGTAATGCTTTCGATCACATCACCTGTAAAGGTAGGATCCTGGGCAGGATCACGGGGGGTTATACCGTTAACAACATCCATCCCGCTGATCACCTGTCCGAAAATTGTATAATCACTTTCGGAGCCGGCATATGGGCCAAACGTTATAAAAAACTGGCTTCCGTTGGTATTTGGTCCGGCATTCGCCATCGCCACAACCCCCGCCTTATCGAATTTCAAATCATTCAGCTCGTTGACAAATTGATATCCAGGGCCCCCAGACCCCGTGCCGGTTGGATCACCGCCTTGAGCCATGAAACCTTTTATCACGCGGTGGAATGTAACCCCATTAAAAAAACCCTGACGTGCTAAAAAGACAAAGCTATTCACCGTGATGGGTGCCTTGTCTGGGAAAAGTTGGATGACGAACTCACCACCCTTTGCCATTACCTCTGTCGCAAAGTATTGTTTTGTCACATCAATGAGCATGGGTGGCGCAGCAGAATATTGCTTTGTTCCAACTAGTTGCGGAGTTGGGCCACCAGAAGTGGGGGTTTGGGTCCTGACTGGCTTAGCTTGCTGGGAAGACCAAATCAGCCAGGCTGCCACAACAAATATCATGATAATAATACCTATCAAGAAGATCCGATTATAGAGTTTCTGCCGAGCACGCGCATTTCTTCGTTCATCTCTTTTAGACATATGTGTTTTTGACATATTATTGTTTTCCTTTTGTTTCCCGATTCCTTCTAATGGGCTTGGTCGTATTGTTTCTTGATTTCAAATACTTATTTTTTTTTGGGGTTGCAGAATCTGGTTTTGACTTTCGGAGCTGGGTGGGCTTTTTTAAAGCAGCCACCTCCTGCGCGGTGAGATAGCGCCATTCTTTTGGCTTGAGATTACCGAGGTGTAGTTCCCCAATGCGTACCCGCACTATGCGCACTACAGGCAGCCCGGTTACCTTGCCCATTTCACGGATCTGGCGCTTATATCCTTCCCTAAGAGTTACATTTAACCATGCGCCCTTGCCGTACTTGTTTATTACATATACATCTGCCTGGGAAGTTTTGAAGCCATCTTCCAGTACAACTCCACGCCGCCATTTAGAGAGTTGATCGCCGTCGGGATGGGTTGCTACTAAAACGCGATATTCTTTTTCGTGCTCGTAACGTGGGTGGGTCAATTTGTTAGCCAGGTCGCCATCATTGGTCATCAGGATTAAGCCTTCTGAATCGAAGTCCAGGCGGCCTACCGGGTAGAGTGTTCCTTCCACAGGGACAAGATCGCGCACTGCCATTCGCAGGTCGGGATCAGAGACTGTGGAAATCACCCCCCTGGGCTTATACAAGGCTATATAAACCAATTCTTCCGCTTTCTTAACCGGTCTCCCATCAATAGTAATCTGGTCCAGAATCGGATCGGCCTTGCCCCCCAGTCCAGCTACCTGCCCGAAAACTCGCACGCGTCCAGCAGAAATCAGTTCTTCGCAACTACGCCGCGAACCGTATCCAGCGCGAGCCAGTATTTTTTGGAGGCGTTCCTTCATTTATTACCCTTTCAAGGTTCCATCATGATTATCATTACTTTCGATCATCGGCAAATTTAAAGGAGGCAAATCCATTAATGAGTTTATCCCAAAGTTCTGGAGAAAATCAGGTGTGGTGCCATAAAGGATTGGGCGGCCTGGCCCCTCAGTTCTGCCCACTTCCTGAACCAACCCCTTTCCAAGTAATGATTTCATCACACCATCGCTGCTGACACCCCGCACGGATTCAATCTGCGGACGTGTAACAGGCTGCTGGTAGGCGACGATTGCCAAGGTTTCGAGTGCGGCCCGGCTCAAGTGGCTTGTAGTCTCAAGTCCCAAGAAGCGTTCGACTGATTCGGCCATCTCCGGAGCAGTGGTCAATTGAACCCGTCCGCCATGGCGTTGCAGACGCAAGCCGCGGGTATGCAATTCTCCATCAAGTTGGGCCAATCCCTGTTCCACTTCCGATGTGGATAATTCCAAGACTTCGGAAAGCTGGGAGGGCGTCACTGGTTCAGCCGAGACAAAAAGAAGCGCCTCCAGTGCAGCAGGGATATCTATCGAGGTCGGTTTTTCAGATTCGCTCATGCTATAATTGTTCTCGTGTGTTTTATGAAAGGCGTTCGATTCAAACAGAGAAATATATCTTTTTTTATTATGTTAGCGAACACGTATGTTCCACTTTAAATTTCTGAGGATATATGCGGATTCGTCATTTATCATTCCTTGCTGGTGTTTTTGCCATAATACTGGCTGAAATGGCTTGCACTTTGAATATTGGAGGCCCTGCTTATCCGACTCCCTCCATTCCGATTTCAACCGAAGCAATGGGCGATCTCCAGTCAGCCCTGGAGACTTCAATTGCAAATGGAGCTGTATCGGGACAAGTCACTCTGAACATCACCGAATCGGAAATTTCTTCTTACCTGTCCTACAAACTTCAAGCTCAATCCAAGCCATTTATCACCAATCCACAAGTATATCTGCGAAACGGTGAGTTCCAAGTCTACGGAACCGCAACGCAAGGCTATTTCCAGGCTACGGTGAGAATGGTGTTAAGCGCTGGGGTAGATGAACAGGGTCAGTTAAAGATTGAATTAACATCTGCTAATTTTGGACCCCTGCCTGTCCCAAATGGACTGACAGAAGTTGCTACTGCCGCCATCCAGGAAGCCTATGCTGGCGCACTTGGTCCGGTGGCCACCGGGTTTCGGTTGCAAAGCGTCACTATCACAAATGGTTCAATGATCATCGTCGGTCAAACGAAATAGCGGTTGGATTATACCAGTAACCCTAGATGTCAAAAAAAATCATCGTTTCCTTTCTTTTCTTCTTCTTGTTGTCCTCCTGTGCATCACAGGTTCAGCAAACAGGCATTGATGTCAACGTGACTGCCGATGGTACAAGCCGAGATATCTCACTCCCAGCGGGCAATACCGTGCAGCAAGCTCTAACAACAATGGGCATTAGCTTATCACAGACAGATCGAGTTGTTCCACCTGCATACACCCTTCTGACAGATGGGATGACTATAACGGTCACACGTGTGCGTGATGAATTCGAAACACAGCAAGTTATCATCCCATTCGAGCGACAGGAACTGCGCAATGAATCTTTGCTGACCGGGGAGACCCGCCTCGTTCAGGCGGGGCAAAATGGATTGAGAGAGCTTACCATCCGGCATGTCTTTGAGAATGAAATCGAGACAGGCAATTCTGTTGTCTCCGAAAATATCTTGAAAGCCCCCGTTCCGGAAATTGTTATGGTAGGCGTCCAGACTCCATTTGCACCCATAACAATTCCAGGCAAGCTGGTTTACCTGACTGGTGGAAACGCTTGGATCATGGATGGTTCCACCTTTAACCGTCGCCTGCTGGTGACAACTGGCGACCTGGATGGCTATATTTTCACTCTGTCACAAGATGGGAAATTACTATTATTCTCCCGCAAATCAGACCTGCCTGTCGACCAAGAAATCAATACGCTGTGGGTTGTCAACACAACATCTCAGAATCCCACTCCCATCAGCCTGGGTGTCTCCAATGTCGTCCACTTTGCCGCCTGGCAACCAGGTGTCGACTATGTGATTGCGTATTCAACTGTCGAGCCTCGCTCCACGGCCCCAGGATGGCAAGCCAACAATGATTTGCACTTCCAGACCTTAAAAAATGGAGTTCCTGGTAAGACTGATGATATTCTGGAAACCAACTCGGGTGGGATTTACGGTTGGTGGGGGATGACATTTGCCTGGTCGCCGGATGGGGATACCATTGCCTATTCCCGTCCAGATGGCGTCGGATTGGTCGATATTAAGGGCGGGGAATTGACGCCTATAGCAAACGTTACTCCACTTAACACACACGGACTTTGGGCCTGGATTCCCGGCTTGGCATGGGGAGGCGATAGCCAGTCTATCTATCTAGTAACCCACGCAGCTCCAACTGGTCTGGCAAGTCCTGAAGAATCACCCAATTTCGACCTGGTCTCCACATCTATTTCCGGTACTCCCACCACTCTTGTTCAACAGACTGGAATGTTCGCATACCCTGCGGTTTCTTCCCTCCCAGATGGCAAAACCGGATCTTCATATCTTGTAGCTTTTTGGCAAGCCATTTTCCCGACGCAATCCAAAACCAGTCGCTATCAACTGGATGTAATGAATAGCGATGGGACAAACCTCCGTGTGTTGTTCCCCGCAGAAGGGCAATCTGGCCTCGAACCAAGGATACCGCCCATCTGGGCTCCGCGCCCGCTTGAAGGAGGTGCTAACTTCATTGGGATAATCTATGAAGGTAACCTCTGGATCGTGGACGCTGCATCCGGTCAATCTCAGCAGGTCACTGGCGATGGTTCCACCAGCCAGCTAGATTGGAAATAATATCTGCAATATTTTGTATTCTTCCGTTGACAAGGAAAATTCAGGAGTAATTCATGCGAATTCTTATTACCGGAGCCGCTGGCTTTCTCGGTTCTCATCTTTGTGATCGGATGCTTGTCGAAGGTCACGAAGTGATCGGAATGGATAATTTCGTAACGGGAAATCGGGAAAACCTGGTTCATCTGGTGAGAAATCAAAACTTTACATTTAGAAGACATGATGTTTCCGACCCCATCAGCGTTCCCGGCAAATTGGATGCAGTTTTGCATTTTGCATCTCCTGCGAGCCCAAATCCAGCCTCTCCTTTCGGCTACCCCAACCTGCCAATTGAAACCTTGAAAGCTGGCTCCTTTGGCACCTTTAATACTCTCGACCTTGCCTTAGTAAACCAAGCTCGATATCTCTTTGCCTCCACTTCTGAAGTATATGGCGATCCGCTAGAACATCCACAAACGGAGAGTTATTGGGGTCACGTGAACCCTGTGGGGCCAAGATCCATGTACGATGAAGCTAAACGTTTTTCTGAAGCCCTCATCATGGCCTATTTTCGATCGAAAAGTGCGGATACGCGCATTGTAAGGATATTTAACACATATGGCCCAAGAATGAGACTGGATGACGGGCGCGTTGT
>JBGOZL010000019.1:0-11620 GCA_041480185.1 Anaerolineae bacterium | reverse complement strand
GCTGCTGACAGCCTCATCAAGAAAGGCAACGTCAACGAGGGCCTGCTGAACATGGTCGAAATGGCCTTCCGTGCCTACGACCCTTGCTTCGGCAGCGCCACCCACTCCCTGCCTGGCCAGATGCCGCTGGAAGTCACCATCCATGATGCAGAAGGTAATCCAGTTCGTGTCATGAAACAATTTTGCGAATAAGGGTGATATTGGAAGGTTGAAGGTCGCAAGCTTCAACCTTCCAACTTTTTAACATGCTGACATGAAAACTTTGGTGATCGGACTTGGCAACCCCATTTTAGGTGACGACGGCGTTGGCTGGCGCGTTGTGGAGGAAATTGCCCGTAAAACGGCGAACCGCAACGATGTCGAGGTGGACACTGTCTCACTGGGAGGGCTAAGCCTGATGGAGCGCCTGACAGGCTACGAGCGCGTTATCCTGGTGGATTCTTTTTTCAGCGGGGAGAAACCCATCGGCACCGTGAGGTTGTTCCTGTTGTCCGGGCTGCCGGACCTGTCTTCCGGTCATACCACCGCCGTCCACGACACTTCCCTCCGTAACGCGCTTAATGTTGGCCGGAGTATGGACATCCCCCTCCCCCGCGATGAGGATGTGCATATCGTCGCTATCGAAGCGGAGAATGTCTACGATTTCTCCGAAATTTTGTCTCCCCCGATTGAAGCAGCTGTGCCTCAAGCGGTGGAGGCTGTGCTACAATTAATTGAATCAAAATAAGGAGAGAAATATGATTTCCATTGAACTTTTACGGCGTTATCCATTCTTTGCCTTGCTCACTGACGACCAGCTCAAAGCGATTGCCATGATCGCCGAAGAAAAAAATTACCCCAAAGAGACCCTCCTGGTCAAGGAGAACAACCAGGCTACCAAACTGATCCTCCTGCTTGAAGGAGATGTTGACCTCATATACAGCGGCGGTGGCGAAGGGGCCATTTCCAATGCCCTGGTCGGCTCGATCGCTCCAGGTGAGATGTTGGGAGTCTCGTCAATCATTGAACCCTATATTTACATTTCTTCAGCCCGGGCGACGATCCCCGTCAAGGTCGTCGAGATTGACGGGGCAGGTGTGCGCGCATTAATGCAGGTTGACAAAATGCTTGGCTTCGCACTGATGAACAACGTAGCAACAGCAGTGCTGGAGCGCCTGAAATATACTCAGGTGGAATTGGCGGCAGCAAGAGCCTGAAATTCCCACAAATATATCAATCCAGCTGAAACTTTGCCCGCGCCATTTGGCGCGGTTTTTATTTACTTTTAAGGCTGTCAGCCCGAGGTGAAACCGGTAAAGGGAACCATCGTATATTAAATGGTTTAACATAATATCTTTTCAGGAGGATGAAATGAACGAACCAACTACGCCTCAAATTGGAAATGATCATACTAAATCTATCATTATTGCAACGACAATTGTCCTAATAACTTGTATTCTTTCCTGCGCAGCCGTATTGATCATTTTAATAATGAGAACAGCATAAATCCACCGTTATTTCAAAAGCGCTCCGAATTCGGTTCGAGGCGCTTTTCGATTTTTATTAACCTGATCAACCTTCGCTGGTCATAATAAACAGTGGCTTCATTTCGAAGTTCTCATACTTGGGACGGTATCGTTCCACATCATAGAAATGATCTACATCGACAACCTTTTTGGTGCCGGTGACAACATCCAAAGGCATGTTGTCATAGCGGCCATTTTTAAGCACTACGAGTCTTCCATGGATACCTCTCAGGAGCAGGTCGAGAGCCAGGTTGCCGAAAGCCATCGGGACAATCGAGTCGATTGCGTCCGGGTCTCCGCCGCGCACCATGTATCCTAATTTCTGGTCAATGGTATTGATTGTCTTGCCGTTATTATGCTTCGCTGAGAGTTCCTTGATTCGGCTTGCCACCAGGTCGCCGATACCTCCTAATTTGGCATGCCCATATGCATCCGTAGAGCGATCGGCAAAGATCATTTCTCCCCCCTCGAACATTGCGCCCTCTGAGACCAGCACCACCGAATAGCGGCTGGGATTATGATTTCGGTCATAGATCAACAAGTCGGTTAATTTATCGATATTGAACTTGTATTCGGGGATCACGCAACGATGCGCTGCACCTGCCATGGTAGGCAGCATGGCGGTAAATCCGGCATAGCGTCCGAAGACTTCGAGAACCAAAAAGCGTTCGTGCGATCCTGCGATGGTACGCAAGCTGTTGGTGAGTGATATCGTGCGTGTTACGCAGGTACTGAAGCCAATACAATAATCTGTTCCAGGCACATCATTATCCATTGTTTTTGGAATGGCAATAACTTTCAGACCTTCCTGATACAGACGTACCGCATAACTTAGTGTATCATCTCCGCCAATCGGTATCAGGTAGTCGACACCCAGCCAATCCAGATTTTTAATTACCTCGGGAGTCAGATCATTCTCGTCTGCATTGTATGCATCCTTCAAATGGACGGGCACATCTCCTTTTGCCATTTTGCTAGGTTTTGTCCGCGAGGTGTGCAAAAAGGTGCCCCCCGTCCGCCCGGATTTATTGACAATTTCTTCGGTTAGAAATTGGAAGTTATTACTATTATCTGCATCCTTGTCACGGATAATTTCAGTTACCCCTGCCCATCCGCGGCGCAGGCCAACCACCTGGTATCCTTCGCGGATGGCCCGAATAGTAACAGCGCGGATGGCCGGATTAAGTCCTGGGACATCGCCTCCCCCAGTTAGAATGCCAATTACTCCAGATTTTTTTTTGCCCATCATTATCTCCTTAAATTAATTATGATTGCAATTGGCGGCAATTATAATCCTCGCGAGTATAATTACAATGAAGAGAGAGAGATCTATGCCATTGGATAATTCCGGTCCATTTCTCACCGACCCAAATAGCCAGGGACATCGTCTGCCAGCGCAATCCGCCACCATTGGGCGCGCCATGGAATGCGATATTGTAATCGCCAGTAAAAGCATTTCACGCGAGAACACCCGTATTCGACGGGAGGGGCGACACTGGTTTTTGGAAGATTTGGGTTCCACCAATGGTACTTACCTTAACGGGGAACGGATCCTGACACCGATGAACCTGCGTGACGGTGACAGCATCAAGGTGGGGGATGTGACTTTTATTTTCCACGACCCAGATACAACCAGGCGCGATAATCCCGTCCCCGACATAGAAGTGGACACGACAGCCGGAGTAGTGCGTGTAAACCGGAAAGTTGTCAATCTTTCGCCCAAGGAATATCTACTCCTGGCATATCTCTACGAACGCCGTTGCCAGGTCTGCTCGAAAGATGATATCGGGCGCGTCGTCTGGCCAGAGTATGAAGCAGGCGGGATATTCGATTATCAGATCGAAAATCTGGTGCGCAGGTTGCGGACTCGTATTGAATTCGATCCCGCCAATCCGCAATTGCTTTTCACCGTACGAGGTCTGGGGTATAAATTGATGACACCCTAAGCCTTGGAAACTAAAGCCCTAATCGAATTTATGGGTCAAAATCCGAGACAAGGCTGTTTTCAGACCTTATCCACCCGATTTGATATTCTCCTCATCGCAACCCAGTAGCCCGATATTAGCAAGTTGATAGGTTGATTCCGACCGTCTCGGGTATCATCTTCACCGGATGATACCCATGGCAACAAAACTCGCACAGAAATCCGAAATGGCACCCAAATATCTGGAAGGACAAAACCTCGGTAAATACCGTATTCTCGAGCCATTGGGTCGAGGTGGGATGGCCCAGGTTTATAAAGCCTATCATCCACAACTTGACCGTTACGTGGCGATCAAGGTCCTTCGTTCTGACCTGGTGGAGGATGCGGAGTTCCTGGCTCGGTTTCGGCGGGAAGCGCGTGCTGTAGCTGCGTTGCGGCATCCTCATATTGTCCAAATTTATGACTTCGACGCGCAGGATGACCTTTACTATATGGTAATGGAACTGCTTGAAGGCGATACGCTCAAGGCTTATTTGAATACTTTGCGGGTAAGCGGTGAACGCATCCCATTGGGAGAAATGGTACGCATATTTATTGATGTGTTGGATGGGCTTTCATATGCCCACCGAGAAGGGATCATTCATCGTGACCTGAAACCAGCCAACATTATGTTAACTAGGCACGGCCAGGCCGTGCTGACCGATTTTGGGATTGCCCAAATCGTCGGCGGGACACAATACACTGTCGCAGGGGCGTTGATGGGTACGCTGAGCTACATGGCACCCGAACAAGGAATGGATGGCACCTGTGATGCGCGCAGCGATATTTATTCGATGGGAATTGCCTATTTCGAAGCTCTGACCGGATCTGTTCCTTTTGATGCTGATACGCCGCTCGCAATTTTAATGAAGCACATTAACGATCCGCTGCCAATGCCCCGCCGGATTGATCCGAATATTCCGGAACCCTTTGAGCACGTGGCGCTCAAGGCCCTGGCCAAACGCCCCGATGATCGCTTTCAGAGCGCTGATTCGATGGCTGAAGCTCTGATGGGTGCTGCCAAGGAAGCTGACATTACGATTCCGGAGACGATCACCCTCCCCCAGACCAGCGGCAATTCATCCAACCGGTCCGGAGCGGTGGCGGTGTTCTCCGGGCAGGCGCGCCAGCATATCCCTGACGCTGGCTTTGCATCGGGTGATACAGATGTCACGACCGGCAAAAACCTCAGCCAAACTCGGGTAAACTCCGGCAGTTCCATGAGGAAATCCAAAACCATTTTCACGCCTCCAACTGGTCTAACTGAAGTACCAAGGTTAAATGTCGGAAGAGGAGTGCTCTTTTCAATTGCTGGGATTGTCAGTGCAAATATGCTGATGCTCTGGGTGAGCGGGATCTTTGGCTGGAAAATATTTGGGCACATCTGGCCTTTGGAATTAGTCGTGGTTGGGATATTGCTGGTCTCACTGATGAGTTCCCTACCCAGTGCCTGGCTGATCATCCCCGGAGGAATCGTTCTTGGGAATGGGTTTCTATTCTCATATTATGCATTGAGCGGAAGGTGGCAAAATTGGACTTTTCTCTGGCCACTAGAACCTTTCCTCGTGGCTGTGTCGATCGTTGCGCCATTCCTCCTTATTCATCGCGGTACAGCCGGTCTCTGGATTACTCGCCGTATCGGGAATATGTTGATCATCCTTTCTGTAATCGTCTTCGTAGTCTTGCTGATTATTGGGATACTTTACAAATAATTAAGACTTATTGATCAGGGTTCATTAAAAATCAGCATTCATTTTCTGGAAGCACAAGCCGCCAGATCTGTTGAACGCGACCCATTCAAATGAAGAACCTAAAGGAGGTTCATATGCAAAAGAAAACTTCTCTTCTGTTTGGGGTGACCCTGATCCTGTTGGGTGTACTGGCTTTAGTGGGCAATCTGCTCATCCGGTCGGTTGGCGGTGGAATCCTGCTAGGTTTCCGCGCTTGGCCGATTTTCGTGGTAGCCGCAGGGTTGTTATTCTGCCTGCCCCCATTCATATTTTCAAAAGTAAGCGGCTTGAGTGGTTTGTTTATTCCGGGAATTCCCACTTTGACCACGGGGATCCTGCTCTTCTTCGCCAGCATATCCGGTAACTGGTCCATCTGGGCGTATCTATGGCCGCTGGAAGTGATCAGTGTAGCGATCGGTTTCGTCCTGATGGCTATCTTCCTAAAGGTGCCCTGGCTATTCATCCCAGCCTCGATCATCGGTCTGACCGGTCTTGTCCTTCAATTTTGTGCAGCCACCGGCTTGTGGAACTCCTGGGCTGTGCTCTGGACAGTGGAGCCATTCGCAGTAGGCTTACCGCTGCTGCTAATTGGCATATTCAAAAAGATCGAAGGCGTGAAAATGGCCGGCATCATCCTGTGTGGTTTCGCCGGACTTGCCTTCGCGGCGATGTCCGCTCTCCTGGTCACATCGTTATGGATTACACGCCTGATTGGTCCCGGAATTGTCCTTGCGCTGGGCATCCTGTTGGTTCTCTCCGCTTTGCTCAAACGCTCTGCGAACCCATAAAGCAACTAGTCTCGACTCTCCAGCAAAAAAAGACCGCAGGCGAGATATTCGCCTGCAGTCTTTTTCAATTCGTAGCTGGTATAACCTTTAACTTGCGTTGCGCCAGGTAACCCTCCAATCCGTATAGGATTAATGCCACCCAGACAACGCTAAAACCGATCAGCCGGCGGTGGTCAAAAGGTTCTTTATAAATCAGCACTCCCAGCAGGAATTGCATCGTTGGGTTGACGTACTGCAGGACGCCGATCAATGTCAAAGGGATGCGCTGCACTGCCGAGGCGAACATCAACAGTGGGACCACGGTTACCAACCCTGCTCCAACCAACATCACATCCTGAAGCGGTGATGAATGCATGAACGCGCCTGTCCCGGTAAATTCGGAATAAAGCAAAAACCCTAGGGCAGGCACGATCAGGATGCCAGTCTCCAGTGTTAGCCCGTGCAAAGCCCCCAAAGGAGCTGTCTTCTTGACTAACCCATAGAATCCAAAGGAAAATGCAAGAGTGAGAGCCACCCATGGCAAAGAACCATAGGCAAAGGTTAGATAGAGAACACCTGCGGTTGCCAGCCCAATGGGGAGCCACTGGAGTGGACGCAGTCGTTCGCGCAGGAAAATCACTCCCAAAAGCACGACCAAGAGCGGGTTGATAAAGTAACCCAGGCTGGTCTCCACGATGAAGCCCGCCCCCACCGCCCAAACATAAGTAAGCCAGTTGATGGCGATTAGCACTGCCGCAACCGAATAGATGAGCACCACACGGCGGTTCAGTGATGAATGGAAGACCTTGACCTGCCGCGCAACCAGCACAATTCCGAAAAGTAATAGGAACGACCAGAATATGCGGTGACCCAAAAGCTGCAAGGCTGGGATGCCCGCCAGTAGTCTCCAGTAGATCGGGAACAGTCCCCACGTGATATATGCCCCCAAAGCATACCAAATTCCTTTTTTCATGCAATGATGTCTCCTATGTCGGCGGCAAGTATACACCCAAAGGTAAACATGTTAATATGGCATAAAAACTCCCCGCCACGCTAACATGACAGGGAGTTTTGGATATGGCGCTTTGACTTTTATGCTGGGAAAGCCCGGTAACCACGCGTTTCCACCGCAGCAAGGATTTGATTCTCGCTTACTAACGCCTCATTGAATTCAACCATCATCTGACCCCTTTGGTAACTGGCAGAAATTTGCTTGATGCCTGGCAGGTCATCCTCGATGCCCTCAATGTTCATTGCACAATTTGAACAGTGCATCCCGTCTACATGATAAGTTTTTTTCAACATATCTACCTCTACTTCTGCCATTATTTGTCAAAAACGATCTCTCCGGTATACATGCCCATCGAACACGAGAAACGTATGATCGTACCTGCGATCTGGGCTGGAATGGATATGCTTGCAGTCCCCGAGGAAGGCAGGAGTTTTTCCACCCCCAGTGAGGGGATGACGAATGACCGCGAGCAGGAGTAAGTCTGGTTGGTCACCAAGTTCAACGTGATCGGAGTACTCGCCTGTGCATGCAGGACCTGCGGAGAGTAGCCGCTATTCCCGGCGCTCAGGTACAAGGTTGTGCCATCCGATTGAGGGAGGGAAGAATCAGATGCCTGGACTGGTTGGGCAGCTTTCGCGGCCTGGATCATATTAGTCACCGAGAGAGGAGAACCCATGAGCGTCAACCCGGAGTTAACTGAGACCAGTCCGAGTATCAAGAGAACCACCGCCACAAAACGCATGAACCACTTCTCAAGGCGGGAACCCAACTTCATGGCAAGGTAAGCCACCACAAAAAATACCGGGCTGGTGCCAAGAATAAAGGCAAACATAAGCACCGCACCCTGGATCGCACTACCAGTCCCGATTGCCACAGCCATCATCGCCTGCGTCACTCCGCACGGGATGAAAACCGTCAGCGCACCGAGCAACAGCGGGGCAAAGAAACTTTTGCCATTTTTCGCCTTCCGGCGAATGTAACGCGTGATGAACTTTGGCGGTTCGATCGAAAAATATCGAAAGATGGGATGGACATTGAACATGCGCAGCGCATTGCCAACCATGAAGATGCCGATGGCAATGAGCAGGATGGCACGTGTGGTGGCGTTCAGTTGGAGCACTGATCCCAGCGCACCGAGCAGGAACCCGAGAAAGGTGTAACCAACCAATTTGGCGACTAGGAATAACAGGATGGGCAGCGCCAGCTTGGGATGCACTAGAATTCGATTTCGATTCTTCCCGGACCGGCGGGTCCGTCTCGCCGCGATCTCCTGTTCGATCTGCTGGTCGAGTTGCTGTTCCAATTGTTGTTCAAGGGAGCTGGCCAGCAGACCGCCCTGGACAGCCAGGCAGGACAATCCGCCCGTGGTCAAGCCGGTGAAAAAAGCAACAATAAGTTGATTCATATTTTTAAGCACTCATTGGAATTTTGATTTTCGTAGCCGCAGGCTGTTGGAGACAACAAACACGCTGCTAAAGGCCATCGCGCCAGCTGCCAGCATTGGGTTGAGAAAACCCAGGGCAGCGGCTGGAATTAAGATCACGTTATAGAAAAATGCCCAGAACAGGTTCTGCTTGATGGTACCGAGAGTCTTGCGGGATAGAGATATCGCCCGCGCAACGCCGCGCAAATCGCCGCTGATGAGCGTCACTGGTGCAGCAGCCATCGCCACATCCGTACCGGTGCCAATTGCCAGTCCGACATCCGCCTGCGCCAGGGCAGGGGCGTCATTTACTCCGTCGCCAACCATCGCCACCACTGATCCGGATCCCTGCAGCTTCTTTACTTCGGTGGACTTGCCATCCGGCAGCACTTCTGCCAGAACGGTATCGATCCCAACCTGCATCGCGATCGCTTCTGCAGTTTTCTGATTATCTCCGGTGATCATCGCCACTTTCAGCCCCATGCGGTGCAGGTCACCGATCGCCTCTTTCGATCCATCTTTGACGGTATCTGCCACGGCAATAATCCCGCGAACGTGTCCATCCACTGCTACGAGCATGGCTGTTTTGGCTTCAGACTGGAGTCGCTCAATATCATTTTCGAAACCATTAAGCGGATATTTGCGCGCCTTCATCATGCGCAAGTTGCCGACCGCCACGCTGTGGCCTTCGACCTCCGCTTCAACTCCCTGCCCGGCCTCGGCCTTGAACCCACTCAATTCGATTAAATCGAAGCCTCTTTTAGTTGACTCGGCCCAGATCGCTTCTCCAAGAGGATGCTCGCTGCCTTTCTCCACCGAAGCCGCCAATTTCAGCAGGTCCAGCTCAGATATTTTCCCATCAGTAACGATATCGGTGACTGCGGGCTGACCTTTCGTCACTGTCCCGGTTTTATCCAGAACAACAACCGAAACCTTGCCGGCGCGTTCGAGCGCCTCGCTGGTGCGGAATAGAATGCCAATTTCAGCTCCTTTCCCGGTCCCCACCATGACTGCCGTCGGTGTTGCCAACCCCATTGCACACGGACAGGCAATCACCAGCACTGCGACCATGTTGATAAGCGCACGTGTGAAACCGGTAATTTCTGCTCCAGCAGCCGGTTGTGGAACGATAAAATACCACACCAGGAAAGTGACTGCCGCCATGCCGATCACTGCGGGGACAAACCACGCTGAAACCTGGTCGGCAAGTTTCTGGATGGGCGCCTTGCTGCCCTGAGCATCCTCTACCAGGCGGATAATTTGCGCCAAGGCGGTTTCCTTGCCCACCTTGGTGGCTTCAAATTTGAGCAAGCCGAGTTTATTGAGTGTTGCGCCGATCACCGGGTCGCCTGGACCTTTTTCAACTGGCAGCGATTCGCCGGTCAGCATAGATTCATCCAGGGCTGAATGGCCCTCGACGACCACGCCGTCCACCGGGATTTTTTCACCGGGACGGACGAGTACCAAGTCCCCCACCCGGACTTCATCCACCGGAACATCTATTTCCGACCCATCGCGAATGATCCGGGCGGTTTTGGCGCGCAAGCCCATTAGTTTTTTGATCGCTTCGCTGGTGCGCCCCTTGGCACGTGCTTCCAGAAATTTCCCCAGGCGGATGAGTGTAATGATGACTGCAGCGGTCTCAAAATATACATGCCCTGAGATGACATTCAGGGTCACAAAAACCGAATAGAAATACGCCACCGACGAACCCATGGCAATGAGTACATCCATGTTGGCCGAGCGGTTGCGCAGCGACTTGTAAGCCCCAACATAATATTGGGCGCCTACATAGAATTGCACGGGTGTGGCAATGGCCCACATCAACCATTGCACCCAGCCTGCCTGCGTCCAATTTCCAAGCAGCATGAAATCCCGAGCCATCGAGAATAGGAACAGCGGGATGGTGAAAGCCAAGCCAATAATGAGCAGACGACGCTGCTCGTTGATTTCATGTTCACGAGCCTTAGCCTCGGCGTCTTCAACCTCACCGCCCATCTCAACCGCTTCAAAACCAGACCGGGAAATTGCATGCCGGATCTCGGCCTGGCTTACCACAGTCGGCACGTACTTTACCCGTGCCCGCTCGGTAGTCAGGCTGACCGTGGCATCCAGCACACCTTCAAGTTTTACCAGGGTTTTTTCCAGGCGTCGGGCATCATTGTCATCAGCCAGGCGCTTGATGACCAGGTCTGCAACACCGCTCGCTACCCCGTACCCGGCCCGCTCCACACGAGCAACGAGGTCGGGCAAACCGGCGGCTGAAGGGTCATAAGTTACAGTAGCGCGCTCAGATGAGAGGTTGACCACCGCTGTCTGGACACCTCCCTGCTTCTTCAAGCCGCGTTCGACCGTTGCCACGCAATTGGCGCAGGTCATACCGGTAATGGGGAGGGTAAGTTGTTTTGTTTCAGCCATTATTCACCAATAATCGCACAGGACACGGGGGGAAGCGTGCCCCAAATCATCCGGACTGGTTACGCTGCAACAGGGTAATTGATCTCAGACAGCAATGCCTTGATCTTTTCCTCAGAGGCAGGGACATCAAAGACGATTTCGACATTCTTTGTTGCTGCATCCGCCTTGACAGACTTGACACCCTCCAGGTCAGCTACCTCGGTCTGGATAGTGTGCACACAGTGCATGCAATTGATAGCGGGAACTTGATATGTAACAGTGTTCATGATTTTCTCCTTATATTGCTAATGGGTAATAAGCTACACTTTCGTAGCAGTTTCAAATACATCTGTGATTTCCTTCAGCACCCTCACACGCTCCGCCGGGTCTTCTCCGCGGATGGCAGTAGTAACGCAAGAGTTGAGATGGTCCTCCAGGATGCCAGCACTGATTTTGTTTAATGCCGCTTGGACTGCCTGGATCTGGCGCATTACGTCGATGCAATAAGCGTCCTCTTCAATCATACGGATTACGCCGTGCAAATGACCTTCGACAATCTTAAGCCGTTTCAGGGATTCTTCGTTCTTCATTTTTCGCTCCTATCCCCCCCAGGGGGGTGGGGTACCTAATATTACACCTACCCACTCTATGTTGTCAAGTTAATATTTTCTCCTTTGAATCAACGTGTATTGAGAAAATAGATTAACTGCTCGATCTCTTCTGCTTACCACATTCTTTCGCCTTTAATCCTCCTTGTCTTGATAATTTCCGCGAACTGAAAAAGTGGAAAGACCTGCTGATCATCGGATAATAGAATTACCAT
>JBGOZL010000018.1:0-11757 GCA_041480185.1 Anaerolineae bacterium | reverse complement strand
ATTTCGAATAAGCATCATCGATATTCCCTGCTACCACCAGCTCTAGGAATTGCCGGGCGATCTGTCTATGGTCGGATGGCTTTTCAAAATGTGTTGCGCTGCCCTGGGTTGTTTCACTCTTTTTCATGGCAATTTCTCATTTAATGATTTTCCTGTCCATGCTACGCCTATTTTTCGGCTGGTTCATAATAAATTAATACGTTCCCTGTCTTGAATGATTTTGTTTTAATTAATTTCAGTTCAAGCCTGTTTCGGATGCCTTTGAGTAAAGGCTTGCCTGCGCCCAGGAAAACAGGATTTACCATGATCCTGTATTCATCGATCAAGCCGTGTTGGATAAAAGAGACAGCCAGGTCGGAACTGCCAAATATGAACATATCCTTCTTGGATTGTCTTTTTAGTTTTAAGATCTCCTCGACAAAATTATCTTTGATAAGCCTGGTATTTTGCCAATCAACGCGCGACATTGTTTTTGAAAAAACAATTTTTGACAGGCTGTTCATCTTATTGGCTACGATTGGGTCGTTCTTGATTGCTGTCGAGGTCGGCCAATACCCTGCCATCAGCTCATAAGTCACCCGTCCAAATAATAAAGTATCTACCGAGTTGAGCTGCTTAATCGCGAAATCATTGAATTCTTCATCCATATGATGCCAGCTGATGTCCCGCGTTGGCCCTTCAAAGTAGCCATCCAAGGTTGTCAGGTTGAAGACAATTACTTTTCCCATGGATTATTTACCACTGCAAAACTTTCACCAATAGCTCAGTGAATCGCTCCATGGATTCGGATAACCCTTCTTCCATCCCGGTTTTTAGCATTCCATCACGATCCTCTACCGACTGGAATACGGAAGTGTCTATCATCTTGGTTTTGCCATCCTCTTCCTTGAATGTGACCGTTTTCAGGAGGACGTGGCCTGGGGTTCCCTCATATTCGAAAGTGGATATCACTCGCTCGGGCCGAGTAACTTCGTGATACACACCGTGGAACGCAAACTCGTTGCCATCGCTGTCGTGCTGGACGAAGCGCCATTGTCCACCCGGTCTGATGTCCATTTGTTCGACCTTGGTCGTTAATCTTCGTGGTCCCTACCAATGTTGAATGAGATCGGGATTTGTGTACACCTGGAAAACCAGGTCGCGCGGTTCATTGAAGTTGTGGGTAATAATGATCTCTTGTTTTCCCGGTTCAGCAATCAGATCTGTTTTTAACATTTAGTTTTCTCCATTCATTGCACAATTTATTCAGAGAAGGGGAATATTCTAAATCTTGTTCTATAAATTGTCAATATTCCTCTAAATAGTCCAATTAATTCCCTTGTTTTTGGTTCACTTCCCCATGGGCTTTCCCTGGGAACCAGCTGGGCAAAGGCAGAGTGTTGTATAATAATATTAATAAGGAGTAATAGATTTCCATATCCTTCGCACATTTCGCTGCTTCATTCCCATCTTTGTCAAACTTTCCAGAATTTGTCCACTAATAACTTGATGTCAGCCAGAATCACTAGTCGGAGGTAAAAATGAAAGACACCTTTGTCGTAGAGTCATTAAGGACTCCGTTTGGTTCTTTCGGGGGTGTATTGTCTGATGTCGAGGCTCCCCATTTGGGTGGTACCGTGATGAAAATGCTTTCGGAACGTGCGGACCTCGACCCGGCTGTGATTACTGAGGTGATTATCGGTGAGGTCCTGGCAGGGGGAGTCGGCCAGGCTCCGGCACGTCAGGCCATGCGTTACGCTGGTCTCCCGGATAGCGTCCATGCCATGACAATCAACAAGGTTTGCGGAAGCGGATTGAAAGCGATCATGCTTGGAGCCGCATCCATTGCCTTGGGAGATTCTGAGGTGGTGATCGCAGGAGGGATGGAGAACATGTCGATGGCTCCATTTATCCTGAAAAAAGCGCGCTATGGTTACCGCATGGGGAATGGGGAACTGCTCGATCTAATGGTCTACGATGGTTTGCAGGACCCATATACCGGCAGGCATATGGGCGAAATTGCAGACTCGGCCGCGCTGCGATTTGGCTTCACCCGCGAGGCACAGGATGAGTTTGCCATTCGGTCATATCAATTGGCGCAGAAGGCAGTTAAAGAAGGAATATTCAAGGATGAGATCGTCCCCGTGGTTAAGAAAAGCAAAAAAGGGGAGGAAGTTGTCGAAAATGACGAGGAACCTTTCAAGGTTGATTTTGAAAAACTGAAACAGCTCCGCCCGGCATTCACCAAGGACGGGACCGTCACTGCGGGCAATGCCTCAACGATCAACGATGGTGCCGCCTTATCCCTCCTTGTAAGTGAAGCCGCGCTGAAAAAGTATGGTCTCAAACCACGTGCCCGGTTGGTCGCCTATTCCACCTGGAGCTTGTCCCCCGATATGTTTCCGGATGCGCCGGTGGGGGCTATTGAGTCGGTCTGCGCCAGGGCAGGCATTAAGATTTCTGATATCGACCTGTTTGAAATTAATGAGGCATTCGCAGCCGTCGCCATGATTGCCATAAAGCAATTGGACTTGGATGTGGCGCGCGTGAATGTCAACGGTGGGGCTGTCGCCCTCGGTCACCCGATCGGTGCCAGCGGTGGTCGCCTGGTGGCAACCCTTGTCAGGGAGATGAACAAGCGCCAGGTCCGTTATGGTTTGGCCACACTTTGCATTGGCGGTGGCGAGGCAGTCGCTGCCATCTTTGAAAGAGTTTAACTTTTCGCAACGATATGTGTGGATTTCACCGGTGAAATCCACACTTTGTTTGGATTAATTTAGTCCCAAAGGAGAGAGATATGATCCAAAGTGTAGGTGTTCTGGGTGCCGGGCAAATGGGGAACGGGGTCGCGCATGTCTTTGCACAGTACGGTTTTCAAGTAATGCTGTATGACATATCCGCCGATCAATTGGCAAAAGCGCAAAAAACCATCCAGCAAAACCTGGATCGGCAGGTGAAAAAAGGTGTCATCGACCCGGGCAGCATTCAATCGATAATGGACCGGATCACCATTGCCAAATCGCTTGGGGACTTCTCTGCTTGTGATTTGATTATAGAAGCCGTCAATGAGAATGAATCATTGAAATTTGACATGTTTCGCCAGTTGGATGAAACTGTAAAAAAGGATGCCATCTTGGCCTCGAATACTTCTTCCATTTCGATTACCAGGATTGCTGCTGTTACCAAGCGGCCGGACAAGGTGATTGGAATGCACTTCATGAATCCCGTGCCGGTCATGCAGTTGGTGGAGGTCATCCGTGGGTTGGCAACGAGCGATGATACTTTCCAGACCATTGCAGGTCTGGTAGAAAAATTAGGGAAGGTGATGGCAGTTTCGCAGGATTATCCTGGCTTTATTGTCAACCGGGTTTTGATGCCCATGATTAATGAGGCTATCTTTGTATTGTATGAAGGAATCGCCACTCCCGAGGACATTGACAAGGGGATGAAACTCGGTACCAACCACCCCATGGGCCCACTGGCGTTGGCAGACCTGATCGGTCTCGACACGGTATTGGCGATCATCTCTGTTCTTTATGAAGGTTTCAAGGACCCCAAGTTCCGGCCTTGCCCTTTGTTGGTTAAGATGGTCAACGCTGGTTATCTTGGGAAGAAGTCTGGGCGCGGTTTTTACACGTACTAAATCGGAAAGGGTGCACGAAAATTTAGTCTTTGGCTTCCTGGTTCCGCCATGTTTCTGCCTGATCGATATTTGAGAGGAGTCTGCGGTGGAATATAAGCATATATTGATTGAAGTGATCGACAATATCGGTTGGGTGAAGATTAATCGCCCCGAAAGCCTGAATGCTCTGAACTCAGAAGTGGTTGCTTCGTTGGGGCAAGCCCTGAATGATGTTGAGCAGGATGCCTTGGTGAAAGTGGTTGTGATTACCGGGGCGGGCGAAAAGGCTTTTGTGGCAGGCGGGGATATCAAGGAAATGGCGGAAATGACTCCCCTGGCAGCCCGGGCATTCGCCCGCACTGGTCAGCAGTTGATTGAGTCGATTGAAAAAATGACCAAGCCGGTCATCGCTGCAGTCAATGGTTATGCCTTGGGCGGTGGGTTGGAACTGGCCCTGGCTTGCGATTTTATCTATGCCTCTGAGAAAGCCAGGCTTGGCTTGCCGGAAGTGACCCTTGGGGTGATTCCCGGTTTTGGCGGTACACAGAACCTTGCCAGGTTGATCGGACCCAATAAGGCCAGGGAAATGATCTTCAGCGGCAAGCAGCTTACTGCACAGCAGGCCAGGGAATGGGGGATCGTCAATGAAGTCTTCCCTCCCGAACAACTGGTTCCCAAAGTGATGGAGATCGCCCAGGCGATTGCACGCAATGGAATGATCGCAGTGGCAAGCGCCAAAGATTCCATTGTCAATGGTCTGCATATGCCCAAGGAAGATGGCCTCCGCTATGAAAGTTCCCTGTTCGCCACCTTGTTTGCTACCGAGGACCAAAAAGAGGGCATGCAGGCTTTCATCGCGAAACGAAAATCAGAGTTTAAAGGCAGATAAACTTGCCAGATGTCGATTAATTCTGGAAATATGCATGACCCAAAACATGCAGGAGAATTCCCATGGATTTTGAATTAAGTCAGGATCACAAGGTATTGCAGAGCAGTATCCGCGATTTTGTGGAGAAGGAGATCAAGCCGCTTGCAATCCAGATCGATGAAAATCACAAGATTCCAGATGAAATGATACAAAAGATGAGCGCCCTGGGCTTGCTTGGCAGTTTTATCCCGGAAGCCTACGGCGGAGCAGGGCTGGATATTCTCTCCTATGTTATCGTGGTGGAGGAGGTGTCCAAGGCTTGCGCTTCGAGTGGAGTCCTGATTTCTGCGCATACTTCCCTGGCTTGCGATCCTATCCTCCACTTCGGCACTGAATCGCAAAAAACGAAATTCCTTCCTCCTTTGGCTTCCGGCGCGAAGATCGGTTCAATTCTTCTCACAGAACCGGAGGCAGGCAGTGATGTGGCGGCTATGACCACCACCTATCAGAAAGACGGGGATGGTTTTGTCATTAATGGGAATAAGATCTTCGTCACCAATGGCGCCTTTCGCGGCACAGGGATCCTGTTCGCTTCGATGGACAGGAACCTTAAGCATAAGGGGATCTCTGCCTTTATAGTCGACTTGGAATCAGAGGGGGTGGAAATCCTGAGAAATGAAAGTAAATTGGGGATCCGCGGGAGTTACACCACTTCCTTTGCCATCAACCATTTGAGGGTGCCTGCTGAAAACCTCCTTGGCAGTGAAGGGCATGGATTCAAGGTTGCCATGGAAACTCTGAACGGAGGCCGTATCGGGATTGCCGCCCAGGCGCTTGGCATCGCAGAAGGAGCTTTCGATAGGTCGCTGGCTTATGCTAAGGAACGCAAGCAGTTTGGTCACCCCATCAGCGAGTTGCAGTCCATCCAGTTTAAATTGGCGGATATGTTTACTCGCATTGAAACCAGCAAGCTCATTGTTTACCGGTCTGCATGGCTGAAGGAAAATCAGAAGCCTTACGCCGCGGAATCGGCAATGTGCAAATTGCATGCCTCCGAAACCGCCACGTATGTCACGAAGGAAGCCATCCAGATTCATGGTGGGTACGGGTACGTCACCGAGTATGAGGTGGAACGCATGTATCGCGATGCCAAGATCACTGAAATATATGAGGGCACCAGCGAAATCCAGCGCTTGATCATCTCAAAGGCACTGCTCTCCTGATCCTTGCCATGGTGAGCCCTGGAATGTCCCGCGAGAAAAATTGACTTCACTGACGGAGTAAAAAAACATTATGAATTTCACCAGAGAATTCTATTGGAACGTCGGGCATGGAGTTCTTCTGCCCATGTTTACGTTCACCGCGATTACCGCCGTGATTTTGGTTTACGGTTTTTTCAGAAGGATTCGTATCTACCGCAAGGGAAAACCCCTGCCGCGCTTGGATCATCTTCCCACCCGTATTTTCCGGCTGGTTAATCGGGGTCTTGTTCAACTTAGAGTGATGATTGTCAAGGCACCCGGGATTACTCACGCTCTCCAATTCTGGGGGATGCTCCTGTTATTAATCGGCACAATCATTGTCATGATTCAGGTTGATTTTACCCAGCCATTGTTTAACCTCCTCTTCCTCAAAGGCACTTTTTACCTGGTGTTTTCACTGACACTCGATATTGCCGGCGCAGTGGTGATCGTCATGCTCTGCGGTTTCCTCGTGCGGCGGTTTATTTATAAGCCTAAAGGGCTCGAAACCATCCGGGACGATTACATCATCTACGGTCTGCTGCTCGCCATCCTCGTGACCGCCTATTTTATCGAAGGCGCACGCATGGCTGTCACCGAGGTAAACCAAAACCCTTACCTGGCTATGTTTTCTCCTGTCGGTCTCCTGGTAGCCCGTTTATTATCTGGATTGAGTGAAACCACCCTGCGGGAAATGCATAAGATTTTATGGTGGTTACACTTCTTCCTGGCTGTAAGTCTTATCGCCGCGATCCCGTTTACGAAGTTGCGCCACCTCTTTACAACCCCCATTAATTATCTTTTTGCTGACTTGAGGGAAAAGGGCAGCATCGAAACGATTAATCTCGAGGCTGCGGATGCTGAAAACTTTGGCGTGTCGACCCTCGCCGACCTGACCTGGAAGGATATCTTCGACGCTGACGCCTGTACAAGCTGTAAACGCTGTCAGGATCGTTGTCCGGCTTGGACCACCGACAAGCCTTTGTCTCCCATGAAAGTGGTACAGCAGATCGGGGAAGTTGCCTTTTTACACCCGGAGGCAAACCTGATCGACACTGTCACTAAGGATGTCCTCTGGGCTTGCACCACCTGCTATGCCTGTCAGGAGATCTGCCCGGCTGATATCGAACATGTCAATAAAATATTGGAAATGAGAAGGCATCTTGTTCTCATGCAGGGAGAGTTCCCCGGCGGGGAGGTAATGACAGCTGTAAACAATACCGAGGTTAATGGCAACCCCTTTGGCTTGGCATTTGCCAGTCGGGGTGACTGGGCCAACGGTCTGGATGTCCAGCGCATGGCGGATGGCGGTGCGGTGGATATTCTCTACTTTGCCGGTTGCTATGCCTCTTTTGATAAAAGGAATCAGGATGTGGCCCGCAACTTTATCAAGATCTGCAATGCTGCAGGGATAAAAGTTGGCATTCTTGGCAAGGAGGAAAAATGCTGCGGAGAACCTGAGCGGAAACTGGGAAACGAATACGTTTACCAAACCGTGGCTGCCGAGAACATTAAAAAGATTAAAGCGTACGGCGTTAAAAAGATTGTTACCACTTGCCCCCACTGTTTCAATACCCTGGGGCGTGATTATCGGGATTTGGGATTGGATGTAAATGTCGAACATTATTCGACATTCCTTAACGGGCTTATAAATAAAGGTGCAATTCACCTCAACCAGCAAGCGTTCGATTGCACCTATCACGACTCGTGTTACATCGGCAGGTATAAGGGGATTTTTCAAGAGCCGCGCAATATCCTCCACTCCGCCGGTGGCAGTATTAAGGAAATGGCCAAAAAGGAAGAGAATAGTTTTTGCTGCGGCGGCGGTGGTGGCCGGGTTCTGGCTGAGGAAAAGCTGGGACGGCGCATCAATGTGGAACGGGTGAAAATGGCCCAGGCAACTGGTGCCCCCCTGATGGTTTCCAATTGCCCCTTCTGCCTTACCATGTTCGAGGATGGGATCAAGACCGGAGGCATGCAGGAAAAACTCCGGGTCCGGGATCTCTCGGAGATTATTGTTGAAAGGATATCCGGATAACGATGCAACTTTATAGTGTTCTGAGCAATGCATTCAAGTTGGACGGCGGCGCCATGTTTGGAAACGCCGCCAAGGCAGTCTGGGACCGCTGGTTGCCCGCGGATGAACACAACCGCATCCCCCTTGCCACCCGCGCATTATTGGTGATCACTAAAAAAGAGACGATCCTTTTTGAGACTGGCATTGGCGGCTATATGGACCCCAAGTTTCGCGACCGCTATGGCGTTGATGAACCTGGTCATGTGCTCTTGGAGTCGCTATCTCAAAAAGGGGTTTCTCCGGCTGACATCACGCATATTATTTGCTCGCATCTTCACTTTGACCATGCCGGTGGGTTGCTTAGTGCCTGGCAGGAAGGCATAGAACCCGATCTTCTATTTCCCAATGCACAATATTACGTCGGAGAAGAGGCGTGGCAGCGCGCCAACCATCCCCACCCGCGCGACCGGGCATCTTTCATTCCCCAACTTCAGGAAAAACTCAAGCAAAGTAAGCGCCTGACACTGGTCAGTAAAGGAACTGTTTTTTCCTTCGACGAATTTGAACTCCGTTTCTTCCACAGCGATGGTCATACCCCGGGTCTGCTGTGCTCTGACCTTCTGTTTGGCAATGATCGCCTGGTCTATGCATCAGACCTCATTCCGGGCAGGTTCTGGGTCCACATACCCATTAGCATGGGATACGACCGCTTTCCCGAATTACTTATAGATGAAAAGACTGCTTTACTAACTTCGATGGCAAAAGAAAACTCCTGGCTCTTTTTCGTACACGACCCGGATTTTGCTGTTTCCCAGGTACGCTACGACGAAGAGCGTAAGACCTTCGTAGCCATTGATGCCCTCAAGGAACTGGCTCTTGGTTCGAGCTGAACTTTATTGGAGATTTGAATGGCTGAAAAGAAACGTAAGATCGACCTTATAGGGGCGCTCTCTCAATGGGAGAAATCCACACTTGCAGAAACCCTCAAGCGCACCCCCGAACGGCAGGAAAAATTCATCACCGCCTCTTCGGATGAAGTGAATCGCCTTTACACCCCCCTGGATTTGCAGGATTTTGACTATCTTGACGAACTCGGTCTTCCGGGTGAATACCCCTATACGCGCGCAGTCCATGCCACTGGTCACCGTGGTCGCTTGTGGACCATGCGCCAGTTCGCTGGATTCGGCTCGGCGGAAGAGTCCAACGCCCGCTACAAATACTTGCTCGAACAGGGCAGCGGCGGACTATCGATTGCGTTTGACCTTCCTACCCTGATGGGCTACGATTCCGATGCTCCTCAGGCATTGGGTGAGTTCGGGAAATGTGGCGTTGCGGTTAGCTCTCTGAAAGACATGGAAATCCTGTTGGCCGACATCCCGCTGGGGAATGTGTCAACTTCAATGACTATTAACTCACCAGCTGCAATTCTTTGGGCTATGTACATTGCCGTGGCTGAAAAGCAGGGTGCCTCACAGGCTCAATTACGAGGCACACTTCAGAATGATATTCTCAAGGAATACACAGCCCAAAAGGAATATATTTTCCCACCTGAACCGTCGATGCGTTTGGTGGTGGATACGATGGAGTACGGTTCTCAACGTGTTCCGCAGTGGAACACCGTTTCCATCTCCGGCTACCATATTCGCGAGGCAGGCAGCACTGCTGCCCAGGAACTAGCTTTCACCCTGGTTGACGGCATGGAATACGTCCGCTGGGGTATCGCCCGCGGCATGGATGTGGACGAGTTTGCTCCTCGCCTCTCTTTCTTCTTTAACGCCCATAATGACTTTTTTGAAGAAATCGCCAAGTATCGCGCCGCCCGCCGTATTTGGGCACGCGTAATGCGCAATACGTTCAAGGCGAAGAACCCACTTTCCTGGCTGTTGCGCTTCCACACCCAGACCGCTGGGATGACCCTTACCGCCCAGCAGCCTGAGAACAATGTCGTCCGGGTCGCAATCCAGGCACTCGCAGCTGTCCTCGGTGGCACCCAATCCCTCCACACGAATTCGATGGATGAGGCCCTGGCGCTCCCTTCAGAGAAAGCCGCAACCATCGCCCTGCGAACCCAGCAGGTGATCGCAGCCGAGTCTGGTGTGGCCAACACGGTGGACCCGCTCGGGGGTTCGTATTTCGTCGAGGCGCTCACGAACCGCCTCGAGGCACAGGCGCTTGACTATTTCCGGCGTATTGAGGAACTGGGCGGAGTTCTGCCCGCAATTTCTAAGGGCTTTTTTCAGAGGGAGATCGCCGATGCCGCTTATACCTATCAGTGTGAAATTGACGACCATACCCGCACCATTGTCGGTGTGAATGATTATGTGGATAAAAAACCCATCCCGATCCCGCTTTTGGAATTTGACCCGGTCGGTTTTTCCCGCCAGGTGGACCGTCTGCAAAAGCTTCGCCGCGAACGTGATAATGGACGGTTGGGTCAGGCCCTAGATCATCTGCGTCTCGCCTGCCAGGGGACGGAGAACACCATGCCTCACTTGCTTGAGGCTGTGCGTGCCTACGCCACACTGGGAGAGATCATTGACGTGTTGAAGGCTGTTTTCGGAATTTATACTGAGCCGACCTGGATATAATCTTCTCCCTTTGCAGGCTGTTTTTTTTTGACCTCGCTTGGTTTGCTTGAATAACGGTCCGGAGAAATACCATGAAAATATTGGTATGTGTAAAACAAGTGCCTGATATGGAATCCAGGTTCAAAGTGAACAGCGAGGGGGTCTGGTACGATGAACAGGATCTCGCTTTCAAAATGAACGAGTACGATGAATTCGCGCTCGAGCAGGCGGTCCGCGTCAAAGAGCAATTGGCGAATGCGGCTGATATCACTGTTCTCTCCATCGGCCCCGACCGGGTCGTGGAAGCTATTAAAAAGGGACTTGCAATGGGAGGCGACCGGGGGGTTCACATTAAAGATGATCACCCTTGGCAGAAAGACCCTTGGCAGGTGGCTTCTGTTATCGCCGCCTTCTCTCGGGAAAAGAATTTTGACCTTTTTTTTACTGGTTTTCAGTCTCAGGACCGAGGCTCGGCGCAGGTGGGAAGCTTGCTGGCAGAACTGCTCGGTGTTGCATGTGCGACAACACTGGTTGCCTTCGAATTGAATGGCGATGTCGTGACCGCCAGGCGGGAGTTGGATGGTGGCATGTGCGCCGTCGTCAAATTCAAACTCCCGGCTGTGGTGACTTGCCAGCTTGGTTTGAATATTCCCCGTTATCCGACCCTCCCCAATATTATGAAGGCCAGGCAAAAGGAGCTGCTTGCTTTTCCGGTAACGGATTTCCTGACCGAAGAAATCCTGGCTGTCACAGAGCGCATGTACCCACCTGAGAAGAAAGGCCACGGCCTTGTGCTGGAGGGCGACATCAATGAAATCGCTGATAAATTGTTCGGTGTTCTGAAAGAAAAGACGACGGTGCTAAGATGACCTGCATGGAGACAGCCCCATGAAAGCATTGCTCGTATGCGAATACCGGCAAGGCAAACTGCTCGAATCAACCTATGAACTGTTAGCCTTTGCTGACCTGCTTGCAGCCGAAAAGGTCATGCTGCTGGTTGGCTCCGAGGCAGCTACGCCCAAATTCGGTGGCAAAGTTTACCTGGCCGACGCCGGGATTTATGGGGAATACAACCCGGACATGCACAAACGCCTGGTTGTGGATACTGCGCAGAAGGAGCATGCCGACTATATTGTCTTTGTCCATTCCCCATTCGGTTGGGATCTTGCCCCGCGCGTTGCGGCTGCATTGAAAGCCGCCCAGGTCTCGGAAATTATCGGGGTGCAGGATGGCAAATTCGAAGTCCCCTCTTGTAATGCCAAGATGCGCAGGCTGGTGGCACCCCGGACAGCCCAGGCAGTTCTGACCATTCAGGCCGGGGCTTTCAGCTCACAGGACCAGGTTGACGCGACGCCTCAATTCGAACATGTTTCTATGGAGTTGAGCACCCCGCTGGTTGAATTCATCGGTTACGAAGCCGCAGAAAAGAAGGATGTAGATTTGGCGAAGGCCGAGGTGATTGT
>JBGOZL010000017.1:0-12030 GCA_041480185.1 Anaerolineae bacterium | reverse complement strand
CTAGCACCGCTGTGTTTCCCCTGCAAACCCCCGTAGCTCCATGTGCACTTCGGCAACCACCGTCGCCCAGTCCCCCATGCGGGGCTGGCGGAAGAGGCGCATCACGCCGGGGTACCAGGGCGAATCATTGCGCTCGGTCAGCCAGCGCCAATCGGTCATGTAGTCAGGCAAAAGTATCCAGCACTTCTTGCCCATCGCCCCTGCAAGGTGGGCAATGGCGGTGTCGACGCTAATGATCAAGTCGAGATTTGCCATAATGGCCGCGGAATCTGCAAAGTCCGAAATCTGTGGTCCCAGATTCACTAAAGAGAGGCCGGCCGGAGGATTTGCCGCTTCATACTCGCCGGCCTCTTTCTGCAAACTGAAAAAGCGCACTCCTGCGATAGAGCCAAGGGACTCCAGGGTCTTCAGATCGGGAAGAGACCGTTCGGAATCGTTCTCGAAAAGTGGATTGCCTTTCCACACCAGGCCGACGCGGAGATCGGAGGGAACGCACTCCCCGGACAAAACGGATGACCAACTTTCAGCCAGCTTCCTGTCGGCCCGCAGATAGGGTATCTCCGCCGGAATCGAATTGAGCCGGGTCCGGCAATAGAAGGGTATGCTAAGTGGCGGCGTCCAGAAATCCCACTCCGCGGGCGGTAAAGTCTCGTCAAAGGCAAGAACGGTATCCACACCTTCCAGGGTAGTGAACAGGGTTTTCAATGCCGGATGGCAAACCAGGGTGATCCGTGCCGCCCCCAAGGCTTTCAGGACCTTCGCGTAGCGACAGAACTGGATCATGTCGCCGTGACCCGCATCGAAGCTTATCAACAGGGATAGGCCCTGCAGCGATTCTCCTCGCCAGCGAGGGCAGGGGATATTTTTCTCCAGCTTCCCATACCAGTCGCGCATCTCAAAACAACGCCACCCTTCCTCAAAACGGCCCTGACGCAACAACAGGTAGCTGAGATTGAAATACGTCAATTGGTAATCCGGATTGATAGCTATCGCTATTCGGTAACTCTGTTCAGCTTCCTTTTCCTGCTTCCGGCAAGCCTGCAGCACCCCCAGATTCGACCAGGCTGCCGGCGAGTCCGGGATCATCTCAAGAGCCTGCCGATAATGAGTCTCAGCCTCCTCGAACCGTTTCTGGTTGGCCAGCAGCACCCCCAAGTTCAAATGGGTGTTCCCACTAAAGGGATTGAGGGTGATGGAATGCCGGTAATGATGCTCTGCCTCGGCCTGTATCCCCTCTTGATCGAGCAGCAGTCCGAGGTTGGTATGGGCTTCGGCAAAGCCCGGCACAAGCCTAATCGCCTCCAGAAAGCATACCTTTGCCTTGCTGGCATCGCCCGCAGTCAAGTGGCGATTACCCTCATTAAAGATTTCCTCTGCGCATGTAAGCCTTTTGCTCATTACAACCCACTTTGAATCACTAAAGTCCAGTTAGGTATTCTTACTAATAGATATGAGAAACTGCATTACGCCAGCGAGGTTAATAAGCCTTTTAAATAAGACATTCTTTTCCCGGACATCACGGGTTGACCTGAGTTTTCCCTTGAGATTTTGGTACTGTTCTTGGACAACTTCCAACGGATTGATTTTCTTGATAATGGACTCCATAGTGCATAATAGCTGAATTTTATCGATAAAAAACTGGGCAGCCAAAGCGTATAAAGATTTTTTGCTATGTTGCAACAGTGTTGAATGGAGGTCAAACTTATGATCAATCCTCATCGCAAACTGGAGATCCTTTCATCATGGGTAACAGATACTCTTCATCCATGATGGGCGGACGATGTTCCATTCCCCTCTGTAAAAACTCCTCATCAGCGAAGTGCGGCCAATGTTCAGGTCTCTGTTCAAAAAGCGGCTGAATCCTTGCTTCTAGATCGCGTTGTTCTGTGGTCAGCAGTGTACGGAATTTGTTCCGCACGATGGCCGGAGAAATGATAATCCTCGCCATTAGCTTTCCCTGCTTCTCAGCAAGCGCCCTCACCTCCGCTTCATCAAAGGGTGCTGCATGGGTTTTCTCCCAGAAAAGCTTTCGGTTCTCCGCCACTTGTTTCATGAGTGTCGCGTGTTCCTCGTGATCCGCCTTGAATATTTCTGCAATCTTGGCCTGTTGGACTTCACTTAGCCTCAGTACTTTCGCAATGATGGCAAATGGGTCTCCATGTCGCGACTTCTCTGAGGATCTGCGTCCCTGCAATTCTCTGCCGGCAGCGCCCTTTGACGAATCCCCCGCTGCTTCCGCACCGGCGCAACAGCCGACGCCGGCCAGTGGTACAGCCAGAAAAGCGCAAATTACCATTAATCTCTTCATGATTTCTTCTCCTTTCATTCAATTATTAATCTGCAGTTTAAGCTTCTGATGTCATAAAGAATAACCCTTGAATGTGGAGAGAATATGGAAGAAATGTGGAAATACAACATCTTTTTGCCAGTCTTTTGATGAGGGTTGTCAATGAAAATCAGCATCATTAAAGCTTGATATTCTGCCGCAAAGTCACCGAAGAGGCCGATCTCTTGTGATATGTCAAAGTGATATTGGAAATCCTGATGCATAAACAGGCTGCTCACACATGGAAAGCAGCCTGTTTATGACTTTGTCATGGAGAATTCTTTTCAGGTTGTTATGCTCAGAAGGGAATCGGCAGAGTCGTTATTGGAACTCTGGATGTTAGTCAACTTGTTGAGCAGGTCTCGCAATACTGAAATCTGGTCCTGCATGTTAACCGCAGTTGATGATGTTTGCTCATTGGAGGCCGTTTGAGCCCGCATACCCTCACCAGGACCATGGGGGGGAGTAGGACGATTCTTATCCATGACACCCTTGAGCTCGTCCTGGCTCAATACCCCGTCACCGTTGGTATCGTATGTATTGAATGGTTCATCGCTGGTGTCAATGGTTGTCCCGGTGTTGTTCTTCATGTCCTCGGCCAAGCTCTTCAGCTCTGATTGGGAAATGTCTCCGCTCCCATCGGTATCGACTTTTTTGAAGAAATCCTTCGGGTCGGGCCGTTGGGCCTGGGCTGTACTGACGTTATCGGTTGAACTTGAATCAGTACTGTCGCTTTCGGAAGAAAGTTTGTCAATCAGGCTTTGCAGGTTCGTTATCAGGGCGGAGAGGCTGTCGTCTCCCGAGTTTGCGGCATATGATGCCGTCGCTTGGTCCTGAGATGGTGGAGGAGGCGCCATCCCTTCTCCGCCTGAAGGCGGCCCGAAGCCGCTCTTACCCAGGACTGACTTGAGCTCGTCGGAGCTTAATGCGCCATCGCCATCGCTGTCGTAAGTTGAGAATGCTTCGTCACTGACATCCAGTGTCTTCCCGTTGATTTTCTGCAGATTGTCCGAAAGCGTTTTGAGCTCCGCCTGCGAAATCCCGCCACTGCTGTCGCTATCGACCTTTTTGAAGAAATCCTGTGGATCCGGTCGATACATACCAACCATACTGCTGCCGCCGATACTGTTTACCATGGTGTGTCTCCTTTGCGCGCTTCTAAAATTTCCGGAACAGAGCTGTGTATATCGTATGCATCAGCAATAACCATGCTCATTACTGTTCAGACTATGTGAATATTTGTAAAGTTTTATATAGTTGAACTCTCTGGATATGAATATTATGAATCAAACAAGGCATTTCAACACGGCAAGTTATACTTAATGGTATTATTGCATTAATTGTGTCAGTAATTTGGGTGAGTTTATGATGAATATGTCAAGATAATGTTTAATGGACATAATATTGACAATTCAGAGGGCATTTTAACAGAGAGATACAGGTGGAGGCGAGTTTACGCTTCCTTGACGTTCCTTTGAATTTTGTCCATCGGGCGGATCACATGCATGATTTCGTCTTGATTCGAGCCCTTAGGTGATCCTCAACAAACGTGGACAACTCACGGATAGTGAGTTAGCAACAAAGTTACGGCCAAAATAATAAGAAAGCACATCAAGCATCACCGAGAATAAAAGAAATTCCTTGAACACTTGGTACTGTTTTAGGTTCCCCGCCCAGTGGGCGGGGGGATTTCCTCTCAAAGAGGCTAGATAAGTACATATGCTTCTATGGATTCCGTAATTGACGTCGTTATGATGGCATCATATTATCTAATATCTCAGCTGGGTCCAACCCTGAGGCGGAACATATATCCTGCCTTTTGCCAATTTCCCCTGGCTTTCAGGCAAACCCCATTTGCTTTTGCTAAGCAAAACTGTTCACACTTTCAGAAATTTGGCTTTCCTGATTGCCGTTAACGTCCTCTGTTTTGTCCGGGCCGTTTTTTGCCGCCAGATAGCTCTTCTTTGCATCGTCAGGATGCTTCATCGCATAGTCCTGTTCCTCCTTAAAGGAAACCTTGCCGTCCTTGTTCGCGTCCTTTTTGTCATAAACTTTACTGCTGCTGGAAGATGAATTAATGATCGAAACGGAACTGCTTTGAGCACTTGCGGAGGCTCCGGATTTCCCCCCTCCCTCCACATTTCCGCCCGAAGGGGGGGCGCCCTTGCCCTGTGTCCCATCTTTTCCTTTCATCTGTTGAGCAAGTTTTGCCAAGCCTGCGTCGGATTCGAGCTTGCTGATTGCGCCATCGTTATCGGTGTCCAGGTTTTTGAACACTTCATCCACGCTCTGTCCTTTTTGTGTTCCCTCGGATTGCACCACCTTGTTCATCTCTTCTTTGGTTATCTTACCGTCGCCATTCAGATCCGCCTGCTTGAACATCTTCTCCTGCATCTGTTTCAATGCGGAGGCATCTATACCCCCCATCCCGCTGCTGATTGCTCCTACCATTTTGCACCTCCTGAAATTATGATTGGGCTAGCTTTGTTATTAATCTATATCGGCTGGTTCTATACGGCATCGAGTAGATATTTCTTAAGCAGAAGTAAAGAATTGTAAAGTGAGGCAGGAACAAATATTGAGAGAGGCTTATAAGCAATGAACCGCCCCTGAAAGGAGGAGGCTCAATGTCATCACATCGCACACGAATCATTGCGGAATTTAAGGCCAAAGTAGCTTTGACCGCTCTGTCAGAGTCAAAGACTCTGTCAGAGATTTCTAGCGAGTCTGGTTCTTCTTTTGAATTCAACCGCCGTGTCAAAATTCAACCCAAGGTAGATCCCAGAATTATTTCCGAGAGTATTGCAAAATATTTGGGTATTCTTAATTTCCGGAACTTTCTATTTAAAGGATCACATACAAGTAACCCTCATTGCGAATCGTCTTTATGCGTTCAGTCCCATCCACGTTATTCCCCAGCTTCTTTCGGAGTTTGCTGACATGCACATCAATACTGCGGTCGGACGGAGAAAGGGATCGTCCCAATACCTCTTTGTTGAGATGCTCCCGTGAGACCAACTCTCCCGCGGTTCGTAAAAGCCTGTGCAGAAGATTAAATTCGACAGATGTAAGCTCAACCGTTTCGCCGGAACGAACGACCGCACGGGCGCCGATATTTATTTCTACGTCTCCAACCTTTATTTTATTGTGATTTGGAGGTGCCGCCGTGTCGTCACATACCGCCCTGGTCCGGCGCAGGACTGCGCGGATGCGGGCAATCAGCGCCCGCGGATTGACCGGCTTGGACAGGTAATCATCGGCTCCCATTTCCAGGGCGACGATCATGTCCACGTCGTTGTCACGGGCAGTCAGTATTATCACCGGTGTTGAAATCCGGCTGCGCAGCCGGCTCAGTACCTCAAAACCGTCCCCGTCCGGCAACATCACATCAAGGAGAATGAGGTCGTAATCAACCCGCAAAGCCTGTTCAACCCCCGGCTTGCCCCTGTCTACCACATCAACCCTGAAACCCGCCGTTGCCAGGCAATCGGAAAGAAATTCACACATTCCCCGATCGTTATCGATTATAAGTACCTGCCCCATGCTGGTTTCCTTCAAAGGTAAAGACTCTGAATACAAACAATATCCATTTTTACACCGGAAATGTGTAAGGAATAAGGAAATATTGTGATTTCTTTACAAATCTTCACGCTAAAGGAAATTCTCTGCTGTTTGCGTCACATTGCCCGAAGAAAACGATTAAAGATTTTTTGCCAACGGCTGCATATCACCGCCGAGCGCCTGATACAGCTTCATGATACTGGTGAAGCGGTTGAGGCGGTTTTCGGACAGGTTCTGTTCTGCGCTTCGCCTTAGTTCCTGCTGATCGATCCACAACTGCACACCGGTCGCCCCGGCACGAAAGCGTGTTTCGGCCAGTTGTTCCGCCTGCCTGGCCAGCGCCAGGGCCTGTTCCAGATATGCACCCTCTTCCTGATAGCGATAAGTTGAGGAAAGAGCATTCTCCACGTCGGCCAGCGACTTGTAGAGGGTCTGCCGGAACTGCACCACCGCCTCTTCATACTCGGATTGCGCCACTTTGATGGTGAGCTGCGCGGTGTTCCATTGCACGAACGGCAGGATCAATCCTACCCCCAGTGCGGCCACCGGATTCCTTAGCACGTCCGTGAGGCTTGTGCTGCTCCCTCCCAGACTGCCGGTCAGGGTAAATGAGGGATAGAAACTCGCCTTTGCCACATCGACGTTGGCCAGGGATTCACGCAGCCGCAGTTCGGCAGCACGCAGATCCGGACGCCGACCCAGCAGTTCGGCGGGTAGTCCGGCTGCGACCGCGGGAATCGGGCCGTCCGGCAATTGCCGACGCTCGGGAAGGGTATTCTGCGGGCCCTGGTCAAAGAGGATCGCCAGCGCATTACGAGCTTCCGTGCGCTGCCGCATAAGCTGGGTCAGCGACGCCTTCTGACTGGCAACTGACTGTTGCGCCTGCACCAGGTCCAGTCCCGATACGGCCCCGGCGTCATGTTTCAACCGGGTCAGGATAAGGGTCTTTTCCGCATAGGCAATACTCGCCTCGCCGGATGCGATGCGCTGATTCAGATAGGCTACCTGCCAGTACGCCGTGGCGGTGGTGCCGATCAGCGCAAGGGCGGAACTCTGCCGGTCCGCGTCGGTTGCCTCTGCCTCCCATCTGTCGGCATCGCGGGTGCTGGCGAGCTTCCCCCACAGGTCAATCTCGTAACTGAGTGAGCCGCTGACGCTGTTACTCCTGGTCGTGACAGCCTGTCTCAGGTCACGACTTATGCCGCTGTCGGCGGTGACGCCGACCGTCGGGGTCAGATTGGTATCTGTCAACCGCGACTGCAGTTGAGCGCGACGCACCTTGTTTGTGGCTGCGGCCAGATCATTGTTGGTGCGGAGCGCGCGGCCGATCAATTCGTCCAGCAGGGGATCATTGAAATTATTCCACCACTGTTCCCGATTGGCGATGGCGGTGCCGGTCACGGCCTCACCTTGCCATTTCACCGGCATGGCAACCTGCGGCTGCTTGAACTCAGAGCGGGGCAACAGGCTGCAACTGCTGGCCAAGCAAGTAAAGAGCGCCAGTACGATGGCTTGGAGGATTCGATGTATGAACTGAATAGCCATATGGTCAGCCTACTCCCTCGCCAGCGCTTCAATCGGGTCGAGCCGGGCGGCATTGCGCGCCGGCAGAAACCCGAACAGAACACCGATGAGCAATGAGCAGATAAATGCTGCAGCGATGGAAGCAGTCGAAAATTTCATGGTTATTGATGTGACAAACAAGGGGAAAATCATCCCGACACCATAAGATAGAAGAATGCCGATCAGCCCGCCGATGAGGCAGACCAGCACCGCCTCGATTAGAAATTGCTGCATGATATCGCTCTGCCGCGCCCCAACCGCCATCCGGATGCCGATCTCGTGGGTCCGTTCGGTGACGGAGACGAGCATGATGTTCATCACCCCGATCCCTCCCACCACCAGGGAAATCACCGCGATGGCGGAGATGAGTAGCGTCAGCGTAGCCGTGGTCTTGTTCACCGTCTTCAGTATCGTGTCGCTGCTGCTGGTGTAGAAGTCCTTGTTCCTGTGGCGCTGGGTAAGGAGCCGGATTATGTTCTGCTCGGCGACCTGGTTCGACAGCCCGTCCCGGACCCGGACGGTGACGGAGTCCAGGTATTGCCGGCCGAGAAGCCGCCCCATGGCTGCCGTGTACGGAATCCAGACGCTCAGGTTCTGGTTGCTGCCGAAGGGGCTTTCCTTCTCCTTAGTGACGCCGATGATCCGGCAGGGGAGGAGCCCCAGGAAAATTATCTTTCCGACAGGATCATCCGCACCGGAGAAGAATTTATTTGCCGTGTTGTGGTCGATGACCGCCACCTGCGCCTGCCGCCGGACATCATCTTCCTGAAAGGCTGCTCCCCGTGCGATTTCCATGCCGCGGACCCGGAAATACTGGACCCCGATGCCGCTTACAGAGGCATTGGCCGTGATGTTCCGGTACCGCAGCAGGACGCTCCCGTTGGTCACGGGAGTAACGCTGTCAACGTAGATCTGGGACTTAAGCGCATCCATGTCGGAAGCGACCAGCGTGTGGATGGTTGAGGCTTTTTCATCCCCCCAGTCCTTACCGGGGAATATGTCGATGACGTTAGTCCCCATGGAGCTGATGTCGCTCACAACTTTCTGCCGCGCCCCCAGGCCTATCGCAACGACGCTGACAACAGCGGTGATGCCGATGACGATCCCGAGCATGGTGAGGAGCGTCCGGAGGCGATGGGTCACCATGGCAATCCAGGCCATCCGGAACGCCTCGACGAAACGTCCCCACGTTGCCCGGGCAATGTTCGACGACAGCTCCTCCCGCGGCTCTTTCACCTGCGGGACATTCGGCCTCTCCGCAGCGTTCCGGTTGGGCTCGTCGCGAATGACCCTGCCGTCCCGGAGCTCGATTATCCGCTGCGCATGAGCGGCCACGTTCATATCGTGGGTGACGAGGATGATGGTGTGTCCGCAGCGGTGGAGTTCGTGCAGTATATCCATCATCTCGGCGCCGCTCCTGCTGTCCAGGGCACCGGTCGGCTCGTCGGCCAGGATCACGTCGCCACCGTTCATCAGCGCCCGGGCAATGCTCACTCTTTGCTGCTGCCCCCCGGAGAGTTGGCCGGGGTTGTGCCTGGAGCGGTCACCGAGGCCCAGACGCTCCAAGAGCTGTTGCGCCCTCGCTCTCCGCTTCGCTTTGTCGATTCCGGCGTAGATGGCGGGGATTTCCACGTTTTGCGTCGCATCCAGGTGCGGCAGGAGGTGATAGCGCTGGAAGATAAAACCGAAGTGCTCCCTGCGGAACCGTGCGAGCGAGTCGCCGTCGAGGCTGCCGGTCTCCCGGCCGTTGACCAGGTAGCACCCGCTGCTCGGACGGTCGAGGCAGCCAATGATATTCATCAGGGTCGATTTTCCAGAGCCGGAAGCCCCGACAATGGCGACTATCTCGCCGGCCTCGATAGCCAGGGTTACCCGGTCCAGCGCCGTCACTTCCTGATCGCCAGTCGGGAAGTGACGGGAAACCTCCTGTAGATCAATGAGCGGCGGCATCAGCGTCTTCCACCCGAACCCACGCCAGGCGGGCCCGGCGGCATGCCGGAGCTGGCGGTAGAGACTTTCGCGGCGGCGTCGCCAATTACGACCTTTTCTCCTGCTCTCAGGCCATCAACCACCTCGGCGTTTACGTTGTTGGTAATGCCGACATTGATGGTGCGCACCTGCGGCGTTCCGTTTACCAGTACCTTCACGGTCTGCCGCCCGTCCTCTCCCTTGTCGCTCAGCGCCGAAACCGGGATGGAAAGGACCTGCTTTGCCTCGCGCAGAACGATTGCAACCTGCGCCGTCATGGAGACGCGGAGCTTCCGGTCGGGGTTCGGTACATCGAAGAGGCCGTTGTAATAGATCGCCGAGCTGCTGCTTGAGGTACTGGACGAGGAACTTCCCGAAGCGCTGCTGCTCGATTTGGGTCCGGGCTCGATGGCCCTGAGCGTTCCGTAATGGCGGCTGTCGGGCTCCCCGAGGATGGTAAAGTACACCTTCTGTCCCGCCTTCACTCTCGTTACGTCCGCTTCCGAGATCTCCGCCTTCACGGTGATAGTGTCCAGGTTGGCCAGCTTGAGGATTGTGGGGGCTGTCTGGGCGGAAACCACCGTCTGTCCTTCCTCGGTGTCAATGGAGATGACGACGCCGTCCATGGGAGCGACGATCCGGGTGTAGTCGAGATTCGCCTTCGCCGTGTCGACAGCAATCCGGGCCTTCTTCGCCTGGGCGTTAAGCGCCGCGAGATCGGCCCGGGCGGTGTCAAGCTGTGCCTGGGCGCTCTCCAGGTCCGCCTGCGAGGCGGCATCCTGGGCAGCCAGTTCCTTCTGGCGCCGGTACGCCAGCTCATACTGTTGCAGCAGGGCTTTCTTCGAACGTATCTGTGCCTGCACATTCTCCAGGGAAGCCTCGGCATCCTTCAGGGAGTTCTGTTGAAGGACCGGGTCGATCTCCGCCAGTAATTGCCCTTTCTTCACCTGGTCACCGAGGCGGACATGGAGCTTTTCCAGCTGTCCGGAAACCTGTGCGCCGACGGCGACCGTTTTGAGCGCTTCCAGGGTGCCGCTGGCAAGAACACTCTCCTCGATGTCCATACGCGCTATTCCTGTCGTAATGAACGCCGGAGGATCTTTGGCAAATATTACGTGTCTGACCAGCAAACTCGTGCCCGACAGGATAACAACGGCTGTCAGCGCAATGGCCAATTGCCTGCGGGTTATAATTATTTTCATTGGAATTTCCGTTTCTCTTTATGACCGTACCATTCTGCCATGCCATCAGATACCTCACCCGGCGGCTCCCTTACCCCCAGACAATTTTCTGAATCTGCTCGACCTCGCATGGTTTTGTCACTACTCTGGAAATGCCTGCCTGCGCAGCCAGCCGGGAAAGATGCGGGGATATATCACCGGTAATCAGCACAATTTCGATATCGGGAGAGAGCTCTTTTGCGATCATCGCCAGTTCAAATCCGTCCATACCTGGCATATTAAGATCGGTAATCATTGTGGAGAAGCAGTTCTCCTTTAAAATCCCCACTGCTTCTTCACCACTCATTGCATAGCAAATATGAATACCATCATGCCCAAATATGCTCGCAACAAGTCGGAGATAATTTTCGTCATCATCTACGATGAGAATGTTTCGCTTTTCCATAAATTCCTCAAGTTAATTTACGGTAAAGTTTGTTGACGAGATCGCCGATTGACCGTTGACCGTCACGGTAACCCGACAGAATAAACTGGAGAAACTAGGCAAGCAGGGCAAGAGGTTGTCTGTAACCGTATAATTTGAACATTAATGCGTTTCCTTTCTTGGCTGCTGAGCATTTAAATTAAATGCCGTTTCATTCCGGTTCCCTAGAAAATTGATGGCGGTATATCATTCGCGGCCGCAGAGCTGCATCTCCCCATGTCCAGCTTCCTCCAGAGGTGGGCGAAAATGTCCCGGACCACGTCCGTCCATGGATGGTCGGAACCATCCTGGTCCAAGATCTGACTGGGCGGACGGAGCTTTTCGGCAATTGCTAGTTGTTCCGGGGCCAGCAGGGAGTGGATCTGGTTCTGCGCTCGGGCGCGGACCACGATCATCTCCGCGAAAAGTTGAGCCTGGCTCGTCGCAATGGTACGTACTACTGCTTCATCGAACTTCTCCGCCAGTTCCTCTCGGCGGAGAAGATTTAGATTAACCTCCAGTTTCTGCCGTAACGGCGCACTATTGTCCCGCTCCGCCTGCAAAATCCGTTCAATCTTTGCCTGTTGGGCATCGCTCAATCCGAGCGCCTTCACAAGCCGGGCAAACCCCTGCTCTTCGTGCTCACTCTCTTTAAGTCTTAGCCTCTTGTCTGACGGACTTTGTCCTTCCTTCCGCGCAGGAGCACCCGGCCGGCAATCGCTATTCGGGTCTACAAATGCGGCTGAGACACCGTCTGCCGTCAGCGCCAGCAAGGCGCTGGCGCCGAGGATGATCCGCCGGTTAAGGTCGTTTCCTTTTTCGTTGTTGCAGCCGACCTGCAACAGATGCTGGTTCGTCTTATTGTTCATTGCCACTCACTTCGGAGGCTCGCCGTTTCCGGGACCCGGAGGGCCCCCTTCGGGGACCGCCACCAACTGACCTTTGATCTGTTTGCAGGTCGCCTTGAT
>JBGOZL010000016.1:0-12181 GCA_041480185.1 Anaerolineae bacterium | reverse complement strand
GCGTTCGACGTAGCCGCTGAAGCCCGGAATATAGGAGAGGAGTTTCTTAAAGATGTCCTGTCCGCCTTTGACGGTTTCAAAAAGATCGCTCATGGTTCCTCCTGAAAAGGTGATTATCGGGATACGTGTTGCCTTGATTATACTTCATCGTGCTCAAAGAGATTTACGACATTTGCATGGGAAAGTTGTATGCCGGGATGGACTTGGTATAATAAGTGATTATCGCAATAAATGGTCGCAGTCTTTCGCCGTTTATCACGAAAAACGTCGTTACTAAAATAAAGGAGCTAAATATGATCGTCACCACCAAGCAACTCTTCGCGGCCGCGTACGGTAAATATGCCATCGGGGCATATAACATCAACAACCTGGAGCAAACCATGGGCTTATTCCGGGGAAACGTGGACAGCCTGGCACCGTTTATCATCCAGATTTCAAAGGGAGCGCGTGCCTTCACGCATAAGAATATGCTCGAGGCGTTGATTCGCGCCGCTGACGGGATCTTCCCGGATGCTATTTTTGCCGTCCATTTGGATCATGGCGATGAAGCTACCTGCTTCGACTGCATCGCCAGCGGCTTTTACTCCTCGGTCATGATCGATGCCAGCAGTGAGGTCTTCGAGAAGAATGTTGAGATTACCAAACGGGTCGTGGACGCTGCACATGCCAGGGGCATTGTGGTCGAGGCGGAACTCGGTCAATTGGGAGGTGTGGAGGAGCACGTCAAAGTGGATGAAGCCAATGCCAAGCTGACTGACCCTGACCAGGCAAAAAAATTCGTGGAAATGACCGGCGTCGACTCGCTGGCGTGCGCCATCGGCACCAGCCATGGGGCATTCAAGTTTGCCGGTACGCAAGGTCTGCACTTTGATGTGTTGGAGGCCATCCAGAAACGTCTGCCCAATTTCCCGCTGGTGATGCATGGTTCCAGTTCGGTTCCTCAGGAAGAAGTGGCCCGCATTAACGCAGCCGGCGGCAACCTTAAAGGTGCCAGGGGTGTGGACGAGAATCAGTTCAAACGCGCTGCAGAACTGGGTGTGACCAAGATCAACATTGACACGGATGGTCGCCTGGTTTGGACACGCGTCCACCGTGAGTTCTTCCGCGATTTCCCTGAAAAATTCGACCTGCGTGACCCCGGCAAGGTCTTCATGAGTGAATATGCCAAGTTCATAGCTCACAAGAACGGGAAATTAGGCAGCGCAGGGCAGCTCGAATCAGTTCGGAAATTGGTTAAATAATTTGGGAGGGGCGGGAAACTTTCCGCCCCTGTGGTTTTATATATGCCGGTATCTGACCAGGGAGTCACCCGCGATCGTTATATGCTGATCCCGCGTGTCCTGATATTTATCAGGCACGGCAGCAGGGTCCTGTTGATCAAGGGTGTCCCAAACAAGCGCTTGTGGGCGGATAAATATAACGGGGTCGGTGGTCATGTTGAACCCGGCGAAGACATCCTGTCAGCCGCGCGGCGCGAACTACTGGAAGAGACAGGGCTGACGGCTGATTTATGGCTGTGCGGGACAGTCGTGGTGGAGACCGGCAGGAACCCCGGCATCGGCATGTACGTTTTTCTCGGCGATTCCCCCCGGGGGAAACCTAGAGGATCTTCTGAAGGAACTCTGGAATGGGTTCCCATCGTAAATGTTCGGGACCTCCCGGTTGTGGAAGACCTGCCCATTTTGCTGAAACGTATCCAAAAAATGAAACGTGGGGATGCGCCTTTCCATGCACGTAGCCATTACGTTGACGACAAATTGACCGTAGTCTTTACGGAAAAATAAAGCACCCGGAGTCTTGAAAACCCAGGGTGCTTTTTGTATTAAACAAAAGTTCGTCTTCTACCCGATCTTGTACCCGATTTTCCGCAAGAAACTTTTCCGCCAGGCGATCCCCTCGTCGTCTTCAACCCCTTTTGGAGAGGAGCCGTCCACCACGCCAAGGATGCCGCGCCCCAATTCCGTCCCGGCGACCAGCACTTCGGTCGGGTTGGCGGTCGCGCAAAAGATCCGGCAGACTTCCGGTGTATTCTGGATGGCTTTCAGCACGTTGACCGGATAGAACCCATCCCCCAGGAATACAATGAACGAGTGACCTGCGCCGATGGCAAGTGCATTCTTCCTGGCAAGTTCCATCATCGCCTCGTCCGTGCCAGACCAGCGTACCAGGCACTCGCCCGAAGCCTCACAAAAGGCGAGACCAAATTTGATCCCTGGTACAGCATTGACCAGGGCTTCATGCACATCCTCGATAGTCTTTATGAAATGCGATTGTCCGAGGATAAAGTTGACGTCTTCAGGTTTTTCGATCTTGACGGTGGTTATTTCCATGGCGTCCTCCGGGAAAATGTTATTGTGAGCACATCTTTTGTTACAGACTTTAAGAGTGGAGCGATCCAATCCGGATTATTTTTTCTCGAAAAACACAAGCAGAGTACTGCCGTATTTTCGCTGGTCAAACTCATGGAGAACAATAAGGTTCAATGCTAAATATTCCCGGGGGTGAATTTGTACGATGACTTCCGGATCTTCACTCAACCACCCGGGGTTGGCATCCAGCAGAGCCAGCGCTTTCGACCACATTTCCTTGTACTGAGGCGGGGCAATGTAGACATAATCGAATGTCCGGTCGGGCGGTGCGGACAGCATGGCGAATGAATCCCCGCGGCGGATTTCAGCCTGTGACGAAAAGCCGGTAGTTTCCAGGTTGGCCTTGATGGTCTCGATTGGTAGACGGTTCAACTCGGAGAACCGGACGAAGGCAGCCCCGCGGCTCAAGGCTTCGATACCCACCGCGCCGGTCCCACCGAAGAGGTCCCACCAGGTAGAGTCCAGCACATCCCCTGCCAGGATATCGAACAATGCTTCCTTGACCATATCGGTCACCGGGCGAGTGGTGTCACCGGGAACATCTTTCAACTTGCGCCCCTTGGCTATGCCCGAAATAACGCGCAGGCTCATTCAGAACCTTCAACAATTTGTCTGGCGGTAACCAGGTTCCCATGGGGAGCTATGACGGGGACAACGCAGCCGGTGCCTAGGATAAACCTACGCCCACCTGTCTGGGAGATGGCATCCGCAGCTTCTTTCCGGACCTCGGACCGGTCTCCCAAGACGATCGTGTTTTGACTTATGCCTCCGCACACCGCGCCCCGGTAGTTTCTAAGTCCCTCCACCAGGCTGGGGCTGGTTTCCCGGTCGTGCCAGTTGACAATCTGGCATGGGTATTTCCTGGCCAGATTGAAGTAGATATTGTCACCATGGATGTGGAGCAGGTTACACCACAATTCCACTGCAGGTTCGAGGATCCGCATATCAAATGGGAGGCCGAATTTTTCGTACTCTTTCTGGACCAGCAGCCCGGCCTGGGCGTGCTGAACGGCATAAAAGACACCATCCAGGCCAACTTCCATGCAGGCTTCCACAAAATGACGGGTTGACTCTGCGATAGTTTTCAGTCCTTTCAGCACGGCGTCCGGATGCGTGCGGAGATGGACGATCAAGCTCTCGCCTCCGGCCAGGTTTTTAGCCTGGGCGAGTGGACTGAAGATGGTCTGCAGAAGTGGCGTTTCCGATGGCAGTTCAGTGCGGATCATTCGCAGGCAGTCCAACTGCCGGGCGAGGTAAGGGGAGGAGGGAGAAAGTACAGGCAGGTGTTCCCAGTCCTGTGGCTTCCCAATGACATGCCTGGTATACCGGCGTGTCCCTTCGGTGTGCCCTTCCCAGACATCTTCCGCTCCCCAGTCTTTTATTGAATAAGAAGAGGCGGGGGTCACCTTGACCAGGTCGAAGTCGTAACGACGTTGGAAGGCCAGGGTCGCGGCAGCCAGGGTTGCGGGGTCCTGGTCGTCCACCGGGAAGTGGCGCCACAAGGCGACAGGCGGTCGGTCGAGGGCGGTGTCGTCGGCGAGACATGCTTGCATGCGTTCGCGATGAGAAAAAGTCATAGGTTAGTGAACCTTGGAATCCCTGAAGGCTTGCAACCAACCTTCGGCAATCAATTCTGCGCCGTGGCTGGCGGGGTGCATGATATCCATGTACATTTTCTCCGAGGATGGGTTGTCCTGATAGATTTGCCAGGCATCAACCAGGAAGACCTGTTTTTGTTCAGAAGTATATCTCATTACAAGTTGCCTTTGAGCTTCCGCTAGTCGCTCCATCCCGATATTATAGTTGCATCTATAATCCAGTTCCCAAATAATCTCATTGTTTGGACCCAGGTGATCCCAGGGAAGATCGCCATTTGAGGGAAGGGGTGTCACGACGAAAACAGCGATGCCCTGGTTCAACAATGTATCAATTTGAAGGGTGAGGTATTTGATGTGATCATTTATCAAAGCAACCAGCTGAGATTCAAGGAGCGAATTCGTTTCCCTGTCAAATATACCTCCGCATCCCTGTAAGTCATCCCAACCCCATACCAGCGTCACCACATCAGGTTGGTAGTTCAACACGGTCCGCTCGATGTTCTCGTAAGCCCATTTTGCGGTCTTTCCCCCATAATTTGCGGTAATTAGAATGGTGTCTGGAGTAAGGTCCGGAGGCAGATAATCCACAAAAGAGAATCCGACCCCCTCCCTGCCAACTTCCCCCACTTTCAAGGTGCTGTCCCCGTAAAAGACAATGGTTAAAGGTTTTTTTGCGGTTGGCGATACAAGCGCAGGAGGCGTGCTGGTCGAGGTTGGAAACGCGGTAGGGGTCTTGGATAGTGTGGAAGTAAAAGTCGTTGTGGCTGTATTTGCGGGAGAAATGTCAGGTTGGGTTTCTGGCAGTACCGTGCAACCTGCTATTAACGAAGAGACTAGGATCGCAATTAATGCCCGTGGGAATTTCATTAAAATGACTTGATTCCTACGGTCACATCTGGGGTTCACGCAGCATTTCCCGCAGACTTGATTGGAGTTCGGGTGACAAACCCGCCAGGATGCGGCGGAAAGTCCGCAGCATGAGCGGGGCAGGGTTATTACTGATAATTTCACGCAGGTAGGCCAGGGTCTCGGTCAGGGAGACCTTTTCAAGGGTGGCGAGACAGGCTTGCAGTTCCAGTTGGGAGGTTGGACCCGCAGATTGGATAGCCGGTTTTAGAATGCGGAAGACAGCTGGGAGGTTTTCAAAATTTGGGTCGGTTAAAATTGGGATGAGCGCACGCAATCCCCAGACGCGCAAGGAAGTGCGCGGCGATTTCAGCCAAATTTCTAGCAGGAGGAATAATGCATCCGGGTCTTCTTGGCGCAGGCGGGCGAATGCATCGGTCAGGAGCGCAGCAAGGATTTGCTTGTCCGTCGATTGTGCGAGCCAGTCAGGCAGCCGTACGAGCGTAGGGGAGGACTGGGCAAGCGGAATGCTCCCAAGCAGGGATGCTGCCAGCAACCGGGATTCCAGCGAGCCGGCCTTCCAAAGGGCGTTGGTCAGTGCTACGGCTTCAACCGGATGGGACTCAGCAAGTGGTTCAAGCTCCCCATGGATTTGACGTAAAACAGGAGGGGGAGTTCGGTAAGTAGGAAGAGAGAACCGCCGGGCAGTTTGCGTGGAACGCATGGTCCGGTTTGTATAGAAATCCAGCATTTCGTTAAGGTCGCGCACAAATGCTTCCGGTTCGCTGAATTTCTCCGAGAGCCGGGAAGCCTGGGTCTTGAGTCGCGCGAGGTTAATGGCGGGCATGGGAGGATAGGTATAGATTGTGAATTAATTTGTCTCAGTTTTTGAAAGGGACGTGGGTGACTTTCGTTGTTATCTCGCCTTGGAGGGATTGTATCACCGACCGGAGGTGGGAATCTGTTTCCCCGAGAGGTACGATATCCTTTGTTGGCTCGCGGCGTAATTTCATCTCCACGCCGCCCTGTGCCAGCGACCGCTCGCTGACGGTGATGCGGATCGGAATGCCGATCAGATCAGCATCGTTGAATTTGACGCCGGGGCTTTCCTCTCGGTCGTCGTAAAGGACTTCAATCCCAGCGGCTTGCATGTCAGCGTAAAGCTTGTCTGCGGTCGCTTCGGCCTCGGGGGTACCTTTGCCGCGCAAGAGAACCATGTGAACCTGGAAAGGTGCAACCGAAATCGGCCATACCAGTCCGTGCTCGTCGTGATGCGCTTCTGCCACGCACGCCAGCAGGCGCCCGACACCGATCCCGTAGGAACCCATGATGACCGGTTTCTGTGTTCCATCCTGGTCCAAAAAGGTGCAGCCAAGGGCATCCGAATAACGCGTGCCAAGCTTGAAAATGTTACCCACTTCCACACCGCGCTCCATTCGCAGGGGATTGCCGCAATCCGGACATGCAGCACCCTCGTCCGCAGCGGCAAGGTCAATGACGAGGTCAGCCGCGAAATCTCGCGGATAGTTGGTGTTCAAGAGGTGATAGCTGTTTTCGTTGGCCCCGGCCACCAGGTTGGGGCTGGAGGGGATGGAATCGTCCAGGATAACCTTCGCGCGGATCCTCTTCCCCCGTTGTGCCTGAAGAGGGACCGCGTTTAGCGATATTGGCGAGGCAAAGCCCGGGACAGCACCAACGGATTCGATCTCCTCTTCCGTGGCTGGGCGCAAGTCGCGTGCACCGATGGCGTTGGCGAGTTTGGTTTCGTTCAATTCCATGTCGCCCCGGATGACGGCGAAGATGAATCGTTCGCTCAGTCCCTGGCCTTCCGGGATGGAGGCCATGAAGAACACGGCTTTGGCGGTTTTGGACTTTGGCAAGACGAGAAAGGTTGCCAGGTCATCGATGGTTTTACAATCCGGGGTGAGCACTTTCTCGATGGATTTCATTTCTTCCGGAACAGCCGGTGATTTACGGAAGCGCGCCACCTGGCGGTTGGCAGTGTAGCCGCAGGAATCGCACAGCAGGAGCGTGTCCTCGCCGATTGACGTCAGATACATAAATTCGTGCGCCATTTTGCCCCCCATCATTCCGGAATCAGATTTGACCGCGACCACGTCCAACCCGCAGCGGTGGAAGATGTTGAAATAGGCCTGGTGGTGGGCGCGGTATTGTTTATCCAGGCCGTCCCAATCGGCGTCCAGGCTGTAGCTATCCTTCATGGTGAATTCCCGGACGCGGATCAAGCCGGCGCGCGGGCGCGGGTCATCCCGCCACTTGGTCTGGATATGGTAAACCAGGCGTGGCAGTTGCTTGTAGGACTGGATTTCGCGCCGCACCAGGTCGGCCACCACTTCCTCGTGGGTCATAGCCAGTACCATATCGTGGTCGTTCTTGTCCTTGAAACGACCCATCTCCGAGCCGATCTGGTACCAGCGTCCAGTCTCTTTCCAGTTCTCGGCAGGTTGGACGACCGGCATCGAAATTTCCTGCCCGCCGATCTTGTCCATCTCGTCGCGCAGGATGGCTTCGATCTTCATCATTGAGCGTTTTGCGAGATGCAAATACGTGAAGATCCCAGCCCCCAGCGGACGAATGAACCCGGCGCGCATCAGCAAACTGTGGCTGGCAACTTCTGCTTCTGCCGGGATGTCGCGCAGGGTCTGACCGAATAGTTGCGATAATTTCATCGGATTCCTCCACAACCGGTGGAAGCTCTACCATCTCCAGGAGGTATATAGCGTCCCCCTATATTTAATATGCTTTGGCGAAATACACCTTGTGTTTGGCATCCTGCTCGCACACGATGCACTTACCGGGACCTTCCTCATCTCCCAGCGGCATACAGCGGGTGGTGGCCTTGGTGTCTTCTTTCACCTTGGTCTCACACTCGGCGGACTCGCACCAATAAGAGTAAGCCCAACCGTGCTGTACGACTTCGGTCAATTCGGCATAATCTTTCGGGTTGAAGATGTGGCTGTCGCGAAAGGCCGTGGCGCGTTCCAGCATTGATTTCTGGATATCCACCAGCAGATCTGCAACCGCTGCTGCCAACCCGGCTTGCGGCTGGAAAGATTTGCCTTCCCTGCCGGGCTTGTCACGCCGTGCCAGGGCGACTGTCCCTTTTTCAATGTCCTTGGGACCGATCTCGATCCGCAAGGGCACACCGCGCATTTCCCAGTCATTGAACTTGAAACCGGGCGTGACCTCGGTCCGGTCATCCACTTTGACCCGGATGCCAGCTGCTTTGAGTTCTGCCTGGACGCGTAGGACAGCCTCCTTGACAATGACAGCTTCGGAGTCCGTTTTGAAGATTGGGATGATAACAGCCTGGAAAGGTGCCAGCCGGGGGGGCAGGATTAGCCCCTGGTCGTCGCCATGGGTCATGATGATGGCACCGATGAAACGTGTGGACAGGCCCCAGGAGGTGGTCCAGGCATACTGGAGGGAGTTGTTTTCATCCAGGAACTGGATGTTGAAAGCCTTGGCAAAATTCTGTGCCAGGAAATGCGATGTTCCTGCCTGCAGCGCGCGCGTGTCCTGCATCATGGCCTCGATGGAAGCGGACAGGTTTGCCCCGGCAAATTTCTCAGCCTGTGACTTGACACCCTTGATGACCGGTACCGCGCCTTCATTGATGGCAAAGTCGGCGTAAACGTCAAGCATGCGCTGGGTCTCCTCCCGGGCTTCCTGCTCTGTGGCGTGGGCGGTGTGGCCTTCCTGCCAGTAGAATTCGAGGGTGCGCAGGAATAGGCGCGTGCGCAGTTCCCAGCGGACGACGTTGCCCCACTGGTTGATCAGCACGGGCAGGTCGCGGTACGATTTGATCCATTTCGAGTACATATATCCAATGATGGTCTCGGAAGTTGGGCGCACCACCAGCGGTTCCTCGAGTTTTTCCCCACCGCCAATGGTCACGATCGCCAGTTCGGGTGAGAAGCCTTCGACGTGTTCTTTTTCTTTTTCGAGGAACGACATCGGGATGAACAACGGGAAGGCGGCATTGACATGCCCGGTGTCCTTGAAACGGCGGTCGAGTGCCTGCTGGATGTTTTCCCATAGCGCCCACCCATAAGGGCGGACGATCATGCAGCCGCGTACCGGGGCGTAGTCTGCCATTTCAGCGCGCATGACGATCTGGTTGTACCATTCTGAAAAGTCAACATTGCGGGGGGTTAATTTTTCGTCAGTCATGAATTCCTCTTTATTAAGAATTTAAAAGAGCCACAGTTGAAATAATATCCGGCGCAAATTGGAGCAGGTCGCGCTGGTTTTTGGGGATATATACCTCAAATGAATTGTAAAACGTTTCAATCAATTTTCTCCAGCCGGGGCCGCTTAATATCAACGGTTTTTGCGGCATGGTGCGGACGATCATCAGGTTCCAGGTGAGGGCGATCTCGGTCAGAGTTCCCGGTCCGCCGGGGAGGGCAATCGCGGCATCACACGCCTGGACTAATTCGTTCAGGCGTTCCTGAATGGTCTCGAAGCGACGCTCCTCCTGCACCCAGGCATTCGGCTTGACTGCACGCCACGCCTCGATATCTTTGCAGGTCACTCCGATGACATGCCCTCCAGCCTCGGCCGCACCCCGGCTGACCGCTTCCATCGTGCCGATATAGCCGCCGGTCAGGACGATGTGACCGGATTGGGCTAGCAAATTGCCGAGTTCGTGAGCTTCTTTGTAAGCCGGAGAGCCAGGTTGAGGGGAGGACCCGCCAAACACAGAAACTTTCATGGTTTTATTCCGGATGATCCAGGAGTCGATGGTCAGGTGTCATGCTACTTAACTGACGATATTCGTCTTCTTCTGATCCCAATTGCGGGAGGCGTTTATTTCGAGTTTTTTCAAAATGGCTTTCTCCAGATCGATTCCGGAGACCGATGCCAATTGCAAAAGATATAAGGCTACATCTGCAAGTTCGCTGGCAAAATCATCCTTGTCCTTAAGGTCATCCTGCCATTGGAAGTGTTCCAATACTTCGTTGGCCTCCAGCGATAAGGAGATGGCAAGGTTGCGCGGGGTCTGCGGGCGTTTACTGCCTGGCTCGTACCAACCCTTCGAATGGACAAAGGCGTGCATCTTCTTGGTCAGATCTTTCAGGTCCATTGTTTGTTCCTTCCCATTTGATCACCAGTTGCCCGCGGTGATCCATCAATGGTCTAGCTTTCAATAAAAAGCGGCTCCTCAAGTCTGGGAGCCGCCGGGGTACGTGACGAACAAATCCTAACCAGACCTGGTGGATTGCTGCTAGCTAGGAGCCGGGAGCGGGTTCAACCTCATAGCGCAGATTATACCTGATTTCATTCGGGGGAGATGCGATTATTTCGAAAAATCCCGGGTGCAATAAAGGTCACCCCGCTTACGCATATCGCCGCGGCCGATGCAAGGATGTATGTCCATTCCAGCGTCAGGTGAGTTAGCAGACTACCTGCGATCAGGAAAAATGTTGTATAGGCCAGGGAACCAAAGACTATGCCACGCAGCAAACGGGCTGCTGCATCCGCACCCTGCTGGCGATGCGTAAAGGCGGTAATAATTGTGCCGAAGACCGGAAATGGGGCAATCAAACCGCTCAGATGCGGACCCAGGGTGTCGGCAAAGGTAGTCAGGGCAATCACGAAAGCGGTGGCAAGCAGCATCCGGGCTGGCAGGTCCCACCTGGGAGGGGAGATAGGCCTTATGGTGGCTGAGCCCTTGGGCATCAGCCACAGGACCAGGCAGATGACGATCCCCAGGAGGGCAACGGCTGGCAGCAGGGTTAAAGGCATCTGATTCCAGACAAAGGTGGAAAACATAAAAGAAAGCAAGGATAGGATGGTGCAGGGGATCCAGTTAAATTTTTGAGCCGACAGGCTGTATGCCAGGCAAAAGATGCATACCGAAGCCTGGCCCTCTAGATTACCTGAAGCTGACCGGGCAGCAAAGGCGGCCCCGTACTGGATTGCAAGGAAGACCGATATGGGAGCCGAGGTGAGTGGCAGCCCCATCAGGAGACCGCTGACAGTGGGACCCCACTTCCGTCCGGCCAGGGTAACCATTCCAATGAAGAAAGGTGTGACGATTAATTTAAAGGCCAGGATCATATGCTGAAAGGCAGGTTAGTACCCGTGTCGAATGATCTATGGAACGGTTTCCCGCCTGTCTCCAATCATTCGACAGGGGGAAATAGGCTGATTTGCTGACCTTTGTCCCAAAATCCCACAACCCGTTGTGGCTGCGATGTTCCCACAACCATGCCAATGCTCTCCTCGCAACTACCCCCCCGCTCTGAAAGCGTGAAAGGATTTCAAGGCTTTCCAGCCAGTGGAAAATATGGAAAAGGTTGGGGTGCTGCAGGTCTGCACCAAGGTAACCAATTCCTGTTGGATTGTTCCAGACCCAGTCCACTAACAAGCGGTCGAGAGAGGCGGGCAGGAGAGCGCTGCGCGCGCCCAGCAGGGTTAAAACATAACGGCTGCCCATGTAACGGAACCCAATGCCGCGCTGGTCTTTATGGGCATTCCACTCTGCGGACGGGTCGTATGACCCGCCGGGGAAGGAAAACGTGGCGATCCCGGCCCAGTATTCCCAGGCTGGAAGGAAAGCGGGGTGCGCCGGGTCGACCTGCGCCAATGTGGCTGCAGTGATGACTTCCACCCCAATTGGCCAGCCTTCGGATTTCTCCACCCGGTCCGACCAGGCAGCTTTCCCTTCCAGGATTGATTTCATATATTCGATCGCCCGACTCAGGATCGAGGAACGTTAATCCAACGCCAATGCCAGCGCCCGGCGGACAGCAATCTCGGTGGTTTGGAATCGAGCCTTGAGAGTCGAATCCATCGAATGGAAACGGCCCCAGGAACCGTCGGAATACTGCTCGATGGAAAGGTCCTTCACCCAGGGATGGGAAATCGCTTGTGTTCTTGCTATTTCGAGGTCCCTATTGCCGGGAGGCAATTGTAGCACGTCGCGCAGGATACGCTGGCGGACGATCGCGTTCGGCCGGAGCTCTAAAATAGCTCGCCCGAGCGATTCTATCTGCGATCTGGTAAACATGGGACTTTCCATATGCTACAATTATAACGATATCCGCGAGGCTTCCATGACCTTTCCCCGACCGACAAAATCTGATCTGTCCCTGAGCCTGGAGCAGGCGCTGACGCCTGAACAGGGCAGGCTGCTTAGGTCTGTGGCGGAGCAAGCTGCTCGTCTCCGGCTTCCACTCTATATTGTGGGGGGGTTCGTGCGCGACCTGTTGCTCGGTCATCCTGGTCTGGATTTTGACCTGGTTGTGGAAGGGGATGCGATTGGGCTGGCACGGGCAGTGGCTGCCAGGCAGGGCGGCAAGGTGACCGTACATCTTAGATTTAAAACTGCACAATGGT
>JBGOZL010000015.1:0-12484 GCA_041480185.1 Anaerolineae bacterium | reverse complement strand
TGCCAGGGCGCGGTCGAGACTGGCAGCCGCAAAATTGACCCCCACAACCTGCCAGCCGATTCCATAGGCTGCGGCCAACCCTAGCACTACCGGGATCAGGATGGTTCGCGGTTGCCCGCCAGCCAGGCTGGCTGCATCCCAGATATTCCAAAGCCACATCCCGGCCGGTGCAAAATACCAGACCGGATGGCCATACCAGGCAACCATTCCGGTCACCACCAGGGTGGCCAGCAAGACTGCTACACCGCGGTACCAGCGGTGGAATATTCCCTGGCCCAGTCCCGGCACCAGGGTGGAGAGCAATGCAGCAATGATAGGTGATCGACCCGAGGGGATACCAGTGGTCATGCAGGAGCCTCGAAGGAAGCCGCTCGCACTTCCTGTGCTTCCTCACCGTAAATTTCCTTGAACTTCGCCCGGTTAATTTCTTCGGGCAATCCCTCGAAAACTAAAATGCCATCTTTAAGGGCGATCACGCGTGTGGCATAACGATGAACGAGATCCAAAAAGTGCAGACTGCACAGGACGGTAATACCGTCCTTGTTCAATTGCTCAAGGTACTGAAGGATCGAATGCGAAAGGACAGGGTCGAGACTGGCTACCGGTTCGTCCGCCAGGACAATGCGCGGTTCCTGCATGAGTGCGCGCGCAATCCCCACCCGTTGCTGCTGTCCGCCCGAAAGCGCGTCCGCGCGGCTGGAGGCTTTATCGCCAATTCCCACCCGCTCGAGGGCTTTTACTGCCCGTTCCCGATCAGCCGCTGACCAGATGCCCAGGATGGAAAGCCAGGGGTTGGCATACCCGAGCCGTCCTGAAAAGACATTTGTCATTACGCTGGAACGCTTGACTAGGTTGAATTGCTGGAACACCATCCCGATGTTACGGCGGATTTTCAGCAGCTCCTTCGGGGAAGCGGCGGTAATGTCAACGTCGTCCCAGGTGATCTTGCCCTCGGTGGGTTCGATCAGCCGGTTGATGCACCGTAACAGGGTGGATTTGCCTGAACCCGAGAGCCCGATGACTACCAGGAATTCGCCATCCTTGACCTCGAAGGATACGTTCTTTAAAGCTTGGGTCCCACCCGGGTAGATTTTTGTGAGATTTTGGACGCGCAGCATAATTCACCTGTCGGAGGAAAAAAAGAGGGAGGGCAAAAGCCCTCCCTCCCATCACAGTGGATCTTATCCGTTATAATTATTGAAATCGAATTTGATCGATTGCAGGTAGACACGGAAAGCATCGAAGAATGAATCGTCGACTTTTTCCACTCCACCCCAGTTATACCCGGCGCCCTTGAGCAGTTTCTGTCCATCTGCTGTGGAACCGATCTGTATCAGGGCATCGGTGATCTTCGCACGAATATCAGCCGGGACACTGGCACCAAATGCAACCGTGTCATTGGGGATGATTGGATCTGAGATCCAGATGGTTACGACCTTGGAGGCGGCATCTGGGAAATCCGCGGTGATGTCCGGCATGGGTACATAGGTAGCGCCGAAGTTGCATATTTCGCCCTTGGGGCTCAGGTAAACAGATTTGACAACCGTCGGATGGCCCTGCACCCAGGCGCCCGCAGAGGTCTTGATGCCACTGCTGGCCAGGAACCCGGAAGGCACAAGGTAACCGGAAGCGGACAGGGGATCAGTCCAGCAGGGTTTCTTACCGGCGAACTGGGCCAGAGCCGTGGCAGCATCCGCAGTATCCTTGCCGGTGGCTGGGTCATAATAAGCTGTGAATCCCTGGGCCACGTTGGCAATGTACTGGAAGCCATAGTGATCTGAACCATTTCTCATGGCGACGACTGCCACGTCCGCGTAACCCTTGGCCTTGGCAACGATATATGCAGCCGGGGGTAACCAGCCAATTTGGGCATTGCCGGAACCCATGGCTTCGATCAGGGCGGCATAGTTGGTCGGGACGGTGACTGAGAATTCATATCCGGTCGCGGCTTTCAAACTATCGGCCAGCGCCTGGCCGCCAGTACTTAGCGTCTGCGTGCTGGTCGACGGGGCAAATGCCATGACGATCGGCATGGCAGACGTACCCAATGGATTAGTGGTGGGTACTGCCGTGGGAGGTACAGCCGTGGGCGGGACCTTGGTCGGTTGTGGTACGGCCGTCGGCGGCACCGCGGTGGGGGTTGCGGCAGTACCGCATGCTGTCATCAGCATGACGGCTGCAACCATTAACGAAACGAACACAAAAACTTTCTTCATTTTCTTCTTCTCCTCTCAAGGGAATAGGGTTTTGGGGACGATCCCCAGCGATAAAAAGATAATATATCTAAACCCTAAAAAATGCAAGTGACAGGTCTCATAATTCCGGTATAATCTTGATGTGTCCAATAAAAACGCTTTTAATTTCTCTAAATCAATCATCTTGATCATCCTGATCCTTGCGGGTATTGCAGCCATTTGGTTCATAGTGAATCTGGTGAACACCAGACTCAACGACACTCTTAATCCTTTACAACAGGCGAACCATGAACTGGGCACCGAGGTTGCATACTTGTTGCATCCAACACCCACGATAATTCCGGATCCGGTAACAATTATCAATGAAGTTCAATCGCTTGCCCGGCTGGAAACAATCCGATATACAGTCGAGAAAGTAGTTTCGGCGGAAGTCAACCAGGGGGTGCTGGGTCCACTTTTCGGTGACCGGTTGCTGTTCGTCGCGCACGGGTATATCATCGCTGGAATCGACATGAGCAAGATTAAGCCGGGAGACTTGTGGCTCGAAGGCGAGCTGCTCAATGTCCGCTTGCCAGCAACTGAAATCCTGGTTGCGACACTTGACAACGATAAGTCGTATATTTACGATCGGGTAACGGGTGTGTTCACCCACGGTGACCCGACATTGGAAACCCAGGTCCGACAGGTGGCTGAGCAGGAAATTCTCAAGGCTGCCACGCAGGAAGGGATCCTGGACCAGGCGAGCACCAATGCCCAGACGTATCTACGCTGGTTCTTGGAAACTCTGGGATACAAAAATATCCGCTTTGTCCTGTTCAAACCGTAAAGGGTTAGTGAATCAATAAGTAAAAGTTGAGGGTGATAACCTTCAACTTTTTTGCTTTCGGTTCGAGTCGGGGAAAGTATATTTTTCTGCAACCAACTGTTCGCTACGCGCTTTTTCCAGAGGACTGAGTTCGCCCGGCAGGAGGGTCAGGGTAAGAGTCGATCGGAATGCAGCAGTAAAAGCCTGTGCTGCCTCATTCCACGAGACAATCCGCCCAAGTGCAGTTTCCACTGTCGAGGCCCGTTCCAGCAGTCGGCTGGCAGCCCGCGAGCGGGCTTCTTCGTCGGGAAAAAACAGTACCTGGAGGATGCGGGTCAGGTCACCGGTTAGCGGCAGGGATCCGTGTTGGAGGATGCCCGCTTTGCGGCGAGCCTGCGCTGAGCCTACCAGCTTTTTTCCTCCCACAGTAATCTCAGAACTGGACGGGACTTCGAAACATACCGGGTTGGGCGTTTTGCTGTCCCCTACCTTTTGTTCATGTATTTCCACCGGCAGGTTGAGCAGGAGTAATGCCTTTACCAAAGCAGCCGCCAGGCGGCTGTAGGATTCGAGTACGGTCCCAGCCACACGCGGTTCTGCAAGAGGCGCGATCACGGAGTAAGTTAGTTCATCCGTGTGCAGGATTGCCCGCCCGCCCGTGGGACGCCGTACCAGTTCCCAGCCGTGCTCATGTAAGCGCGGAATGTCTACATCTGTGAAGGGTTGTGCGTATCCAAGGGAGAGACAGGCTGGTTCCCAGGCATACAAGCGCAGGGTGGGTGGTGAGTCACCGCTGCTCACCCCTTCGAGGATGGCTTCGTCCACAGCCATGTTCCATGCCCCGTGTGCCGGAGGGGTGGTGAGCAGGCGCCAGGAATCTTTCATTGGTTTGCAGCCACGCTTTCTTCCAAAACTTTTTTTACATCTTCGGATGTGGCTTCTTCCAGTGGTGGCCGGACGGGCCAACGTGGGAAGCCATATTGCTTTGCCAGCAGCGCTTTCAACATGGGTGGGAAGGGTGGGTATTTTTCCAGGATTTGGCGGATTTCCGTAACACGCCTTTGGAGTGCAGACACATCCTCTCCTCGCCGATATGCGTCCCATACTTGCCGCAGGTCCAACGAGATCAGATTAGCCGGAGCGGTTATGCAGCCTTGGGCGTGGTTCTCCAATGCCGTTTGCAAAAGGGAATCGGTACCGGTTAAAACCAGCAAGTCCGAGCCGAACCGTTCTCCCAGTTGACGGGCAAATTCGGCATCGTGGGATGAATCTTTTATCCCGGCGAATTGCTGCGGGAAGGTGTCTTTGAGTCTGGCCAACAGATCGGTTGAGAAACCGATCCCGGCCGTTCCGGGGATGTGGTAGCCGAGCAGGAAGCCGTCCGAAGGCACAGCCTTGTGAATGAGTTCGCGGAAATAACGGAACAAACCATCCTGCGTGGCTTTGCGGTAGTAATAAGGGGGCAGGACTATCACCCCGTCGCATCCTAGTTCAAAAGCGGAACGGGTCAGTGCGATGGTTTCGGTGAGACTGGGAGTCCCGGTCCCGGCGAGGATTTTGGTAGCCTCGCCCTGAGCGGTTGGCTGCGCTGCCCGCGCCTGGAGGGCAGTCCGCAAAACCGCAAGCCGTTCTTCTGGGGAAAACGAAGGCCCCTCGCCGGTTGTCCCCAAAAGTAAAATGCCATGACAGCCACGCCCGGCGAGGAAGGTCAGCAGGGAGGGGATCGACCTCAGGTCAGGGGAAAAATCTTGATTAAGCGGGGTGACCGCCGCAGAGTACACTCCAGCCAATGGATGCATTATTTAACCTCATCGAGAAAATCTATTGCCGCCTTCCGGGGGGAAACAAGTTTTTGACCTTCATCATGGAGGTATCGCTGTCGGTCGAGCACCCACAGGTATAAGTCGCCTTCTGTTTTACCAGGAAACTCTTTTAGGATGCCACTTCGACGGATGTTACTGACGATGGGCATGTAGACTTTATCGTACCAGTGCGCCACGGCCTCTTCATCCGAAACATCACGCTGTAAATCTAAACCCATGAAGTAGCGGTGGACGGCTATGTGTTCGAGTATGCGGTCGAACCCGTCAGGAATCGTGAGTATAATTTTGGCTTTTGGACGGATGCGATCCAGTTCGGTACGTTCGAGGAAGTCCACCTTTTCGCCCAGGATTTCCAGATCTTCCACCTTCAGCTCGGGAGTGATATTGACTTTGGTCGAGCATTCCCTTACTTCAGCATCAATGTTCAACTGCCCCTGTTCGCGCGCTACCGATACGCGGTGGTGACCGTCAACAACAAAATATACTTCCCCAATCTTATATAACACAACTGGTGGAAGATTTATGTCCTGGTAGAAGGCGCGATCGATGTTTTGCCACCGGTTGGCAATTTGGTCTTCGAGAGGTAAAAAGGCGCGGTCGAACTGGTGGTAGCGATTAAGGCTTCCAATGATTTTCTTTACTTCCACCGTCCGGACGCCGCGATATATTGGTCCACCAATGTGTAATTTCTCTTTAACATCATCGTAAGAAAGGAGAGTAGTCGGCTGTCCGCTCAAAATACTTAGGATGCGGTTCCAAAAGGCTTTTAAACGTGCATGGGCAAAATCGCTCTTCACGCGAACAGCAAATTCATCGAACATTAGGTTCCACCTCGAGCAACCTGAAGGGGTTAACGTTGATGACCGTTGTGGATCCTACCACCGTCACCGCCGGCTGTAGATTGCTTTTATAAACCGGTGTGTGCCCATGCAGGAAATAGCGTGGCTTATAAACCCGGATGAAATCCCGTAGCGCCAAAAAACCAACGTGAGCGGGATCGCTGTCATCGTGGATGCCGTGCGGCGGAGAGTGGGCAATCATGATGTCTAAAACACCCCGGGTCCGGATTCGCTGTCTCAGGAGTCTTGGCAGGAGGGAAATAAAGCGCACATACATCTGTACCTGAGTGTATTGGTTGGGGGGAATTGGTTTGTAGCGAATGCTCCCACCCAGACCTGCCAGGTTCAGACCCTTGACCCGGGCCACACGTTGATCGAGAAAATCACAACCCTCGGCTTGCGTAGAAGATTCATGCGGGCGATATTTCGGATCGTGATTCCCTGGAACATAAAATAAAGGCACGTTCAGCACCGAGACCAAAAATTCCAGATACTCATACGGAAGGTCGCCGCAGGCGATGATCATTTCGATATCGCGCAAGTGCCCAGCGGTCTCTGATGAGTACAACTGGTCTACCACGGTATCACTTACAGCCAATATTTTCAAAGCCGATGCTCCAGCCGTATTGTGCCCCATATTTTAATTCCCCGCAAGGCCGGATGATTTCTGATAACTTCAGTGCTATCATCATAATATTGTCTAATGATTCACTCCCGGTCCCGGTTGGCTTCCGTCTCCAGGGGAGTCCTAATGGGGAATTACATCCTGTAATGGATCGTCTGGATTGCAGCGCAAGGGGATTTGTCGACAGGATCCGGCAGGGGTTGAACCCAAGAAGCCACGGATGCCCTGCCAGACAGGTTGCCAATCCTGACCGGGGTGGCTATAATTCATCCAGTAGCGCATTTCTCAGGAGAATGATCTGGAGACTAAAAAGAATACTGAACCAAAAGAGGAAGAAGAGTCCTCTGAAAGCTCATTCAACCAACAACTGACATCCGGAATAACACTCGTTAATCGGTATGTGATCCAGGAAGTGATCGGTGTTGGAGGCATGGGTTCTGTTTATCGCGCCCGTGACCTGCACTTCCCCAGCGTAGTGAAGCTGGTAGCTGTCAAGGAAATGATCAATCGTGCCCCGGACCCGCTGGTAAGGAAAAATATTGTTCAGAACTTCGAGAGGGAAGCCAACATCCTGGCAACCCTAAACCACCCTTCCATCCCCCGGATATATGATTATTTTAGTGCTGACAATCGATCTTACCTGGTCCTGGAATTTATCCATGGCAAGGACCTGGAAGCCGTTATCAATGAAACTCCCGGTTTCCTGACGGAAGAACGGGTCCTCGGGTGGGCTATTGAACTGTGCGATGTACTAGCCTCCCTTCATGCCCACAAACCTGATCCGATCATTTTTCGTGACATGAAGCCGTCCAATGTCATGATTAATCCAGCCGACAATATCATCCTGGTGGATTTCGGAATTGCCAAACCATTCCTGGTCGGACAAAAAGGGACCATGATCGGCACGGAGGGGTATTCGCCGCCCGAACAATATCGGGGAGAGGCCGGGCCTTTAGCAGATATTTATGCCCTGGGAGCTACTATCCATCACACCCTCTCCCGCCGTGACCCGCGCCTGGAACCTCCATTTTCATTCGGAGAACGTCCCCTGCGCAAGATAAATCCGGCCATCTCTGCAGAATTGGAAGCCGTTATTGACACAGCACTTCAATATAATCCTGAAGATCGTTTCCCGAGTGCCGAAGCGATGAAAGAGGCACTGGTTGCTGCTGGACGCAAGACCGGCTTACTGAATCGCACCAGCATTCCCACTGCTGCCATCCAGTCATCCGTCGGGATTAAACCCTTATGGGTGTTTCAGTGCGAGGATGAGGTGCGGGGTGCGCCTCTCTACCATAATGGCGCAGTTTATATCGGGTCGTATGATCACAATCTCTATTCAATAAATGCTGCCGATGGAAAATTAAATTGGAAGTACGCCACCGATGGTGGCGTGGTTACCCGTCCGGCAGCCTTCGAAGGCGATATTTTTATAGGTTCTGAGGATCAGCGCCTGCACGTCATAAACGCCCGCACCGGGAAAGTGAATTGGACTTATTACACGGAAGGCCGGGTGCATTCATCGCCACGCATCGCCGAAGGGCATGTTTTCTTCGGCTCTGATGACCAGCACATCCACGCCGTGAACCTGTTGAGCGGACGAGCCGCATGGAAATTCGAAACCGCTGCACCGGTGCGTTCCACTCCATATGTGGCGCACGATACGGTTTTTGCCGGCTGTGAGGATGGTGATTTTTATTGTGTGGATTTCCGCGGCGAAATGAAATGGCATTTCAAGGCCAAAATGGCTGTGACATCGTCTCCATGTGAGGCGGATGGCGTGGTTTATTTTGGTTCGGTGGACAGCAGTTTTTATGCTCTGGATGCAAAAGCTGGTTGGGTTATCTGGCGCTTCCGCATGGGGAAAGGTTCCATTGCATCACCTTATACCTCGGAAGGATTGGTTTTTATTGGCTCTGCTGATGGAAATATCTATGCGATTGATGCACGTACCTCAAAAGAAGTCTGGCGATTCAAGACTGAAAACCAGGTGAGCAGTTCGCCGGTTGTATATAAAGACGCTCTTTATTGTGGATCGGCGGATGGGAACGTCTACTGTATAGAAGCCCGCACCGGTCGTCTACGCTGGAAGTTTGCCACAAAAGGTCCCATTACTGGTTCACCACTGGTTTATGATGATATTGTTTACATCGGTTCCACAGACCACTTCCTATACACTTTACTTGCATGAACGCTTATCCAAGGAGATTATCGTGAAATCATTTTTTGATCGTTTATTTGTTAAAAAGACCAGGCCTCTTTCTTCACAGGATAATGTAAGTACCAACCCCCTGCCGGGCGAACCGGTTTGGAAGCACACCTTGCATCCTTTGCGTCTGGAACCTCAGCAATTAATTTCCGGATGTGCCCAGTCGATCGGCAAACAGCGTGATCACAACGAAGATTGCTTGTTTGCCTTTTCAGCTATAACGGGTGGTGAAACCAATAGCGCCCCGCTGGGACTGTATATAGTTGCGGACGGAATGGGCGGGCATCAATTTGGCGAAGTCGCCAGTTCTGCTGCAGTGCGGACAATGGCAAATTACCTGCTAAAGCGGTTTCACACCTACCTGACCAATCCATCTGAAGGGATGGAAGAACCACTCCAGGAAATGATGCGCGCTGCCATTACCGAAGCACAACGGGCTGTCACCCTGGCTGCTCCAGGGAGTGGTACTACTCTGACCGCCGCCCTGGTGCTTGGACAACAAATGACCATCGGTCATGTGGGTGATAGCCGGGCATATGCGCTCCGCATGGATGGACGCATCGAGGCGTTGACGCGGGATCACTCCCTGGTGAAACGGCTGGAGGAACTGGGACAGATCTCTTCGGATGAAGCCGCTGCCCACCCACAGCGCAACGTGCTCTATCGCGCTCTTGGTCAGGGCGAAGTGCTTGAACCGGATATCTTTACCACTCCCTTCCCGCAGCCAGGTTTTTTGCTTATTTGCAGCGACGGCCTGTGGAGCGTGCTCCCAGATGACAACCTTAGCAACCTGGTTACTGCCGCACCAAACCTTCAGGAAGCTTGCCAAAGCTTGGTCGAAGCGGCAAACGACGCTGGAGGACCGGATAACATAAGCGCAATTTTGGTACAATTGTTAGGTTAATGCCCAATCAACCTGACTTCTATACACTTCTTGGTCTAGCGCGTAGTGCCTCCGTGGAGGAAATTCGCGAGGCATATTTTACGGCTGCTCGGCGTCTTCACCCCGATAAAAATACTACCCCGGGTGATACGGAATTCTTCCTCGATGTTCAGGAAGCGTACGGGGTTCTTTCGAATCCAAAGAAACGCGCAAGGTACGATTCGACTTTACCCTTTGAGAAACTGGCTGATTTTCCGTTGGATCAGCGCATACTTTTCAGTCGCCATAGTTTGATTCGTTTGACCGAACCGCAGCTGATTTATGTCCTGATGGAGTTTTCTTCTCCGGCAACTTCTCAAACTCCTTCTGCGCCATCTCTGAATTTATGCCTTGTTCTCGACCGCTCTACTTCCATGCAGGGAGCTAACATGGACGTGGTCAAGGCAACTGCAATCCAGATTATGCGCAAAATGAAGCCTCAGGATATATTCTCGGTGGTGGCCTTCAGCGACCGGGCAGAGCAGGTCATCCCGGCCAGCCGCAGTACCGATTTGAGCAAACAGGAAGCGCGCATCCATATGCTGCAGCCCTCCGGCGGGACGGAGATATTTTCCGGCCTCGAAATGGGGTACAACGAAATAATCCGAAACGCGCATCATAGCCAAGTAAACCATATCATTTTACTAACCGACGGGCATACTTATGGTGACGAAGATAAATGCATGAGCCTTGCCCACCGGGCAGCAGCACAGGGGGTGGGAATAAGTGGTTTGGGCATCGGTTCGGAATGGAATGATAATTTTCTAGATGGCCTGGCTGCCAGCACCGGGGGCAGCAGCATGTATGTCTCTCGCCCCCAGGAAATCCAGCAAAGCCTGCTTGATAAATTCAGCCAGCTTGGCAGTATTTATGCTGAAGAAACCCGAATAGATTATAAAATCCCACCAGGGATTGAATTGCGTTATGCCTTTCGTATTCAGCCCGAGGCAGGTGTTCTTTCTTACCAAAGTCCCATGCTGCTGGGACCAGTCGTCCGCCAGACCAGCCTCAAGGTGCTGATGGAATTTATAGTTCAGCCTCAAAATGTTCAACAAAATCCTGTGACTATATTTGACGGAAGAATATCAGTAACTTTAATGAATGAACTCTCACCAGCCAGACCGATTCCGATTCAACTTGTTCGCCCTGTCGAGGATGAAGCTAGCGTGGAAGTGCCCTCTACGGCTATCTTGGAGGCCCTTTCCCGGTTGAAACTATATCGACTTCAGGAGCAGGCGCGCTTGGAGGTCACAGCAGGTGATTATGACCAAGCCTCTGAACACTTACATCGTTTGGCCACGCATCTGCTCGCCCGGGGGGAGCGCAGCTTGGCGCGCACTGCACTGTTGGAAGCTGAGAACATTCAGCACAATAAATCCTTTTCACAACAAGGCGGAAAAGAGATAAAATATGGGACACGCGCTCTGTTGACATCAGGGAGAGGTTCAGAAAACTTATGATTATTTGTCCAAATTGTCAGCACAAAGAAATGAGCGGCGCAATCTATTGCAGTAAATGTGGGGCACAACTTATAGATATGACCATTGCCACTCATAAAATTCATACCGCTGAAACTCGTCAGGAGGTCCAGCGTGATACAACACGTACTCAGCCTCCACCACCCACACCCGTGCATTTGCAGTCCTGGATTTCATTAAATATGATTGAAAGCGGTCAGATTCTACCTTTGGCAGACCGCACGGAGTTTACCCTCGGACGTTCAGCTGAAGGTCAGCCCATTGTCCCGGATGTGGACTTGTCACCGCATAATGCGTATGCCAACGGCGTATCACGCCTTCACGCGGTCCTGAAATTGATCCAGGATCATATCATCATCATGGATTTGGGGTCTTCCAATGGCACTTATTTGAACGGCAGTCGTTTGCAGCCTTATGTAGAGACGCCAATCGCACATGGGGATGTAATCTACCTGGGCAAATTAAAAATACAAGTGTTGATCGAATAGTAAAGGTCGGTTCGAATGGCCCACACCGTAATCGTTCATATTTCAAACGAAGACCCTGTTTGTGGCGAGTTGGATCAACTGCCTCAACCAGGGGATACACTTATTACTATTCATAACCCTCGTCGCCGAGACGGTAAGGATATTCATTATTTGTCCAACGATATCATTACTGTTATCTGGCCCATCAATCAGATTTCGTTTATTGAAGTTATGCCGAGCGAGGGCGAAGAACGGATCATTGGCTTTGTAAGAGAATAAGCATGGACGAGGAATCATTAAAACGGCGTAAGATCCTGGTGGTGGATGATGAAGAACGAATGGTGCGATTCATCCGCTTGAACCTGGAACATGATGGCTTTGTGGTGATCGAAGCCTTCAATGGAAAGCAGGCCCTCCAACGGATGCGCGACGCCACCCCCGACCTGATCCTGCTCGATGTGATGATGCCCGATCTAAATGGTTTCGAAGTTTTGGAAATGATTCGCGAGATCAGTAGTGTTCCTGTAATTATGCTTACCGCCAAAGGAGAGGAAGATGATCGGGTCCATGGCTTGGAGAAGGGAGCCGATGATTACATTACCAAGCCGTTCAGCCCCCGTGAATTGGTCAGCCGCATCAAGGCAGTCCTCCGCCGAACCGAAGGAGCCAGCGGAGGGATGCACGGATTGATCGAAGTTGATGATCGCCTGAAAATAGATTTTGACCGGCGTGAAATCTGGCTCGAAGGCAAAATTGTGAAATTGCGGCCCACCGAGTATCGACTGCTTTATCACCTGGTGCAGAACGCCGGCTGGGTAATTTCCCATGACCAGTTGCTCTCAAAAGTCTGGGGGTATGAATACCGTGATGAGCCTCACTATGTCCGGCTTTATATTAACTATCTCCGCCAAAAACTGGAAAAGGATCCTGCCGATCCCAAGTACATTTTGACCGAACGCGGTGTCGGCTATCGTTTCGTCGACTTCCGTCGCGAAAAAACCGAATAGTTATTTTTGTCTTGACAGGCGGCCATCGCTGCCGTATACTCATCTCAACAATTGAACGGGGAGCCCGTGTTTCGGGCTGAGAGGAGGCCATGAGCCTCGACCCGCAGAACCTGA
>JBGOZL010000014.1:0-12640 GCA_041480185.1 Anaerolineae bacterium | reverse complement strand
GACAAATAATTGTATTTAATCCGAGATTGATGGAATTCTGAAGGAAGATGCGGGCGAAATCCCTGGCGATGACAATGAAGTCCGGACCCTTGAGGCAGGAAGCAGCCTGTTCGCGTGAGGAGCCGCAGCCGAAATTTTTTCCGGCAACGATCACGCTCTGTGGCGGGATCTCCTTATTCTTCACCCTTGTATTAAAGTTGACCAGGTCCGCAAATACATATTGAGGCGTTTCCGTGGGCAGCACGGTCGCCATGAACCGTCCTGGGTAGATTATATCGGTCGAGACATCATTACCGAGTTTGAGGACTACTTTGGACATGCTCAGGCTCCTTTCCGGGGATCGGTAATCTTGCCGGTCAGCGCGCTGGCGGCTGCCACGGCTGGCGAGCACAGAAAAACCTCGGCTGATGGATTGCCCATACGGCCTTTAAAATTTCGGTTGGTGGTTGCGAGGGCCACGTCACCATCCGCCAGGGCTCCCTGGTGCACGCCCAGGCATGGACCGCAGCCCGAATTCATCACCACTGCTCCGGCATCCATAAGCGACAACAAATATCCATCTTTTAGTGCCTGGCGATAAATGCGCGCTGAGGCTGGGAACACCAGCATGCGCACATTGCGGGCAACTTTTTTCCCTTCCAGAATTTGGGCTGCAATCCGGATGTCATCTAGACGTCCATTGGTGCAGGACCCGATCACGATCTGGTTGACCTGCTTTCCGACTACTTCCTGGATGGGTTTGACGTTGTCCACCGTGTGTGGGCAGGCAAGCTGCGGGTCCAGAGTCGATGCATCGATTTGGATGACTTGATCGTAAACGGCATCTTCATCCGGTTGAAGGACCTCGATGTGACCCTTGACTCCCGCTTCAGCATTTAAATAACGCACTGTTTCCGCGTCCGCCGGGACGATCCCGCCAGTTGCTCCAGCTTCCACTGCCATGTTGCAGATGGTCAACCGTCCGGAGGTTGATATTTTTTTGATCGCTGGGCCGTGGAACTCGATAACCTTGAAATTGGCTCCCTGCGCTGAAATCTGACCGATCAGGTACAGGATCAGGTCCTTGGGCAGTACGTATGGCGGGAAGTCACCGCGCACATCCACTTTGATCGTCCCGGGTACTTCGACGTTGAGGACTCGCCCCAAAGCCCAAACGGAAGCCATTTCCGTAGCCCCAATACCAAACGCGAAAGCTCCCAGGGCGCCGTGGCTCGTTGTATGGCTGTCCGTGCCAACCACCACCATTCCCGGGTGGACGTAGCCGTTCTCCGGCAGGATCTGGTGGCAGATGCCGCCTTCGTCACCACGGATATCGTGGAACTTCCCAATGCCTTGTCTGCTGACGAAATCGCGCACCTTCTTCTGGTTGGTGGCGGTTTTTGAGCTCTCCGCCGGTACCCGGTGATCGAAGATAATTGCGATCCTGTCTGGGTCCCAGACTTTGGCCTCGAGACCGGTGCCTTCATAAATCTCCTGGAACTGGTTAAGCACCAGGGCACCATTTTCGTGCGACATGGCCAGGTCCACGCGCGGTTCAACAACATCTCCCGCTTTGACGGCGGTTTGCCCGGTAGCCCGGGCTAAAATTTTTTCGACCAATGTCATTCCCATGATTATCTCCTGCGATCTGGAGTGCGGGCCTCAGCCCAGTAAATTGCAATGGCTGACCGCCTCGGAGGCACCTTTGCCAGGTCTGACCTCCATTATTAAATTACTAGTTTTTCTTTGAGCAACTTAATTTCTTCGCCGTTGTATCCCAACTCACCCAGGATGTCATTGGTATTCTCGGAAAGCCTGGGTGGCGGCATCTCGATCTGCGCTGGGGTTTTCGAGAACTTGGCGGTCATGTTGAAGATCTTGATCTTGCCAATGCCGGGTTGCTCCACGTCGGCGATGACCTGACGGTGTTGTGCCTGCCCGGAAGTCAACGCGGCCTCCAAGCTGACCACATCTCCGGAGGGAATGCCCCTGGTATTGAGCACTTCCACCCAGTGAGCGGTGACGTTCCTGGTTAATTTTTCCTCGAGCAGCGGGGTGAGCAGGAAGCGATTGGCTTTGCGTGTGTCGCGCTCCTGGAAGCGAGGATCGGTCTTCAGTGCCGGTAATCCCAGCTCGTCTGTCAGGTCCTCCCATTGCTGCTGCTGGTTGGCAGCGATATTAATGTAGCCGTCCTTTGTCTTGAACATGCCCGATGGGGCGGCAGTAAAGTTATCGTTGCCCAAAAGAACGGGCGGCTGACCGCCGATCAACAAGTTGGCAGCCACCCAGCCCATCAGCGGCATGATCGAGTCCAACAGGGCAATGTCGATGAACTGGCCCTCCCCGGTATGCTCGCGATAATACAGGGCCGCCATGATGGCAAATGCAGCGTTCATGCCACCCACCGTGTCGCATATAGGGAAACCGCAACGCAGAGGATTGAGGTTTTCGTCGCCGTTTACTGCCATCACCCCTGATAATCCCTGGATGATCTGGTCATAAGCCGGCTTGAAGGCGTCCGGTCCAGTTTGGCCGAAACCGGAAATCGCGCAATAGATAACTTTGGGATTGATCTTGCACAATTCTTCATAGGAGAACCCCAGCCGAGCCATTACACCGGGGCGGAAGTTTTCCACAATAACATCTGAAGTCCTGACAAGTTTTGAAAAGACTTCTTTGCCTTCCTCGGCCTTCAAATTAAGGGTCAGGGATTTCTTGTTGGCATTCTGGGCCAGGAAGCTGGTTCCGAGCAGTTCCTGGTTGTACTTTGGCACATTGCCCAGCTTACGGGCCAGGTCTCCGCCGTCGGGGTTCTCGATCTTGATCACGTCCGCTCCAAGCAGGGCCAGATGCAGCGTGGAAAATGGTCCCGAGAGCACATTGGTCAAGTCCAGTACGCGGATCCCTTCCAATAGTTTCATATACCCTCTCCCAACCTGCCCTGACCTTCAAAATCAACGATTGAGCCGGATTTCAAAATGAAACCGGGCAGTTCACGGTCAAAGTATTTACCAACCTGGCGGGCTACCTGGAGCAGCACATCAAGCTTGATGTCCTTGCGCATTCCCATGCGTTGCAGCGAGTGGACCAGATCCTCGGTGCTGACATTCCCCGCTGGCAGCTTGGTAAATGGACAACCGCCGAGTCCACCAAAGGCAGACTCGAAATAGGTCACACCGCTTTTTAGTGCTGCAAAACAGTTGGCAAGTCCCAACCCATAGGTGTTGTGGAAGTGGCAGGCTAGCACCACCGACGGATCCAGCGCCCGGATGGCATTGTAAAGATCCTCTACCTGCTGTGGCTGGGCGTGACCAGCTGTGTCAGCCAGGCTGATGTTGTGGATGCCAGCTTCCAGGTACGCTTTAACGATATTCAGCACCTTCTCCCGGTCAACTGGACCCTCGTAGCCGCAGCCGAATGCAGACTGTACCGATACCTGGACGTTTTTCCCGGCGGTCATGGCCTTCCCTGCCATCGGGATAATGCGTGCAAGGGCGTCGGCGGAAGTAATGCCTGTGTTCTTCCTGCTATGGGTTTCGCTGGCCGATACCCCCATGCAGAACATTTCCACACCGCAGGCCAGGCCGCGCTCCAATCCTTTCTCATTCAGCGCCAAACCTGAGAGCATCACACCGGCGGGTTTGTTGTCGGTAAAATGATGGAAAAGGGCGTCGGTGTCGGCCATTTGCGGGACTTTCTCAGGATTGACGAAAGACCCGAGCTGGACGATGTCTATACCTGAGGTGCACAGGCCGTCGATCCAATGGATCTTCTCCGCCAGTGGGACGGTTGTTTTCTCTGCCTGGAGGCCATCGCGAGGTCCAACTTCGTGGATAATAATATTATTCATAAGGTTCCACAAAAAAAAGATTTACGGCTATTGATGCAGGAGGAAAAATAATCTCCCTCACCTCCGCCACAGGGCGTCTCATAACTTTGCTGCAATGGCCTCGCCCATTTCAAGGGTCGTGTTCGACCCGCCCATATCATAGGTTCTGATCTTGCCTTCCTTAACAACTTCCGCCACAGCTTTTTCCACCGCAGCACCCTTTTGCTCCTCCCCCAGCCAATCGAGCATCATCTTGGCTGCCAGGATCGAGGCAATTGGATTCACCTTATATTGGCCAGCATATTTGGGTGCCGACCCATGGCTCGGCTCGAAGACCGCCAGCTTTTCGCCAATGTTCCCGGAACAGGCGAAACCCAGGCCTCCAACCATTTGAGCACAAAGGTCGGAAATGATATCTCCGTACAGATTAGGTGCAACCAGAACGTCATAACTCAGTGGGTTCTTCAACAGCCACATGCAAATGGCATCCACATTCGCTTCATCCATTTGGATCTCTGGATATTCCCTGGCGATTTCCCTGGCAGTGTCCAGGAACAGACCGTCAGTGGCGCGCACGACATTGGCTTTATGCACAACGGTAACTTTCTTTCGGCCAAATTTCCTGGTGAAATCGAATGCCGCACGGAGGATGCGTTCGCACCCCTTGCGCGTATTTACCTTGATGGAGATGGCATACTGGTCGCCGCGCAGGTCCTTGAAAGGGGCAAAGGGTTTAGATTCCTGGGAAAGGACCGCAGCCACGTTGGCGGGGACCGGGTTGAATTCCACTCCAGCGTACAGGTCTTCAGTGTTCTCCCGAAAAACAACCAGGTCGATCCCTTCCTTATAATTCAATGGGTTATGCGGGTAACCTTTGCAAGGGCGCAGGCAATTATAAAGGTCGAACATCTGGCGCATGCGCACGATAGGTGAACGGTAGGTCAATCCTTTGCCTTTTAATTCTGGAGATAATTCGGCCTCAGCCGTTTTGACCGGTTTGGAAGTAATAGCGCCGAACATGGCAGCGTCAACCTTCTTGAGCAGGTCGATGGTTCGAGCCGGGAGGGCATCGCCTTCCTTGCACCAAAATTCCCAGCCAATATCGCCATGGATGTACTCGGCATTTAAATTGATCTTGTCCAGCACAATTTTTGTAGCATCAAGTACGTCCACCCCCACCCCATCCCCCGGAAGCCAGGCTATTAGATATCTGCCGCCAGTCTTTTTAGTTTTATTATTCATGCACGTCTCCTGAATAAATGGATATAAATACTTGGAGTATTTCGAGTACACATTTTAGCCAAGAGACATGAAAAGTAGAAGTGACAGATGTCACACACAAAGGCATATGAGATTTCTTAAAGAATTATTGAAATAAAGACAATCCATGAGATACGCTTATTCTCTTATTAGCTATTAGTCTTGCCTGCCTTTCCACATTTATTTGCACCTTGACCGGCGAATGTTCAATTTTGGCAGTAAAATAAACTTCGCAAATTCATACCCTCCGACGCTAAGAACCATTCATGCTGAATAAATCCACGAAGACCAATCAAGTTTGGGGATTACTATCCGGGTTAACCGCGTCTGCCATCTGGGGTGGCATGTACGTAGTCAGCAAGGTAGTTATGACAGTGATCCCCCCCTTCTCGCTCATCGTTACACGTCTCGTACTGGGAATCCTGACACTGACTATCATCGTCGTGGTTCGCAAGAGCTGGAAGCTGACCCATCGCCAATTCTGGCAGATTTTTGGGGTTGGTCTGGTGGGATATGGAATCTCTCTCGGCTTTCAATTTGTAGGCACGAACCTCTCCACAGCTGCCAATGGCTCGCTGGTTACTTCCGCCACTCCAGCATTCGTCCTGTTGTTCGCCGCCCTGCTGCTGGCGGAAAGGGTCACCCCCAGGCGGTTGTTGGCCCTGGGGATCGCCACGCTTGGCGTGGTGGCGGTCATCGACCCGCGCAACCCTGCCCTATCCCCCTCCTTCTTCTGGGGCAATATTTGCCTTGTAGCCGCAGCTTTGACATGGGCACTGTACTCGGTCCTAATCCGTAAAGTAACCAGGGACACGGATGTCCTGACGACCACGTTGATCGCTTTCATCGGCGGACTGCCGGTTTGCCTGCCGCTCGGCGGCTGGGAGTTGGCGACACACCAGGTGGGGGCCATCGGTTTTGGGGTAATGGGTGGCATCTTGTTCCTTGGCATCATCTGCACCGCCCTGGCAATGTACTTGTGGAACACAGCGTTTTCCATGCTGGATGCTGGAGCTGCTTCGCTGACTTTTTTCGCACAACCCGTGGTTGGGACCCTGCTCAGCGTCCTTTTTTTGAGCGAACACATCACCCCCTTGTTCGTCATTGGGGGTATCCTGATCGGCATTGCCTTGCTCGTCTCAAGTAAAGCCTGAGCCCTTTCGATGGATATCCGTTCGATCCATTGCAAAATACGACAATTTGGATATAATAAGCCACGTTAATGTCTTTTTTTCGGAGTACTTAGAAATATTGGTTAGACTCTGAATATATTGGAATATGCCTGGAGTGGAAATTAAGCGCTAACAATGAAAAAGAAATCCTTTCAAAATACCAATGTCAACCTGTCTGCATTTCCTGAGACAAACAAGGTACCCGGAGCATTAAGTTGGATCGTCATGCGGCAATATTGGGCGATCATCCTGGCAACCATTCTCCTTGTCTCCTTTGAAATTTACGATTTTTCTCACAAACAAAATCCTTTGATTTATGTTCTCGAGACCTTTATTTTTCTTGTCCTCCTGTGGGTTATTGGATTATTACTCGGTTCCTTGTCGCGAGGATTTCGCAACCAGACGCGCATCATAAAAATTATTGATGCAAAGCACAAACTTAGCATGGAATTTTCTGGGTATCACGATTGGGATGTCCTGGTCAATCAGATTGCCAGGTTCCCAACCACCCTTGTGGCAGCCAGACAATCATGTTTATTTGTATCCAATATCATTACCAACCAATTTGAGTTGGTAGCTCAATGGAGCGGCGCAGGGGAAGAAGTAATAAAATTGTGCACCGGAGGACCATGCCAGGAATGTTTCGGGAAGGGTCTTGGTCCGGAATTGAATTTTTTCCAGAGTAAACCTGAACCTGAAAATACAGAGTATTATTCACAAGCTAAAATATATTGTCTCGCGATCAGGGATGATGTAAGACAGCTGGGGGTTTTACAATTCAGTCTGGAAGCTGGAAAATCACTGACCGACGAGCAAATTGATGTCTTCAGAAATATCGGCGATGATATGGCCGTGGCTCTCAAGGCAGGCCAGGACCGCCAAGTCTTACAGGAAATGCTCACTTCGGAGACGGCCTTGGCTGAACGGCGGTCGGTGTCCCATTATTTACATGACCACCTGGGGCAAAGCCTGGGGTACCTGCATATAAAGATGGATCAACTCCTTACCAATAAAGGACAGCTTTCGCTGGAAACAGTTCTCGACGATCTGGAACTCATGCGGAATGCCGCCGACGAATCTTATGAGATCGTGCGCGGGGTTCTCGAAACCATGCGCCCGGAAACAACTCAGACGTTGACCAATTTACTGCTGGAATATGCGAGGAAACTATCTCAGCGCGCTCAATTTAAACTTGATTTCAAAATAAAGGGGAAACCTGCCCTCCTTCCAGAGGAAGCCCAAAGCGCGACCTTCTATGCATTCGAAGAATTGCTCAGCAATGTGGAAAAGCATGCCAGGGCAACAAAAGTAATTGTACGGGCTGATTGGAGCCCGAGTGAATTAACGCTAACCATCTCGGATAATGGTGTTGGGTTCGACCCACATCTAGTAAATTCAGACCAGCACTTTGGATTGGAAATCCTGAATGAGCGCATGGCCAGGGTGAACGGCCATGTAACCTTGATCGCGTCTGAAAACACTGGCACAGTAGCAAATATCCTTGTCCCATTTTCGTCTCACGGTCAGCTGGGGGCAGGTTCATGAACGCTCTTAATACTTCCGCCAAAGCGACTAAAAAAGTGTTGGTAATAGACGACCAGATCCTTTTCCGCGAAGGACTGGAGAGTCTGTTGAGTTCCACCACGGACTTTGAAATGGTTGGCTGTGCAGGTACAGTTCATGAGGGTTGCGAACAAGCCATCTTATTTAAACCCGATATCATTCTTATGGATTTTTCCCTGCCTGACGGGACAGGCCTGGATGCCACCCGTGCTATTCTTGCCCATGCGCCTGACTGTAAAATTGTATTCCTTACCGTTCACGAAAGTGATGAAAACCTTTTTGCTGCGCTGCGCCTGGGGGCAAAGGGCTACATGCTTAAAAATATAGGTAGTACTGAACTGCTTTCCAGCCTGCGCGCCCTGGACCGGGGAGAAGAAGCAGTCTCGCGGAAAATGGTCAGTCGGATCGTCCAAGAATTCGCACGCTCCCCCGAAACCAAAGTGGGCGATGAAAAATTGCTGGTGAACCTGAGCCCACGTGAGCTGGATGTAATTCGCGAAATAGAAAGTGGTGCCACGAACCTTGAAATTGCTCAACGACTGTTTTTATCTGTAAACACAGTGAAACATCATATTCGGAATGTAATGGGTAAATTGGGGTTTAATAACCGGCGCCAGGTTGCGTCGTTTGCGCGCAAGAATGGATTGGGTGGAAAATTCTCCGCCACCAAAGATGGTTGAATTCATATTGAGGGTGAGAGGAGTGGGTTTCCTCCACCTTTTTTAAAGGGTTAACACTTTTCAAAAAGGGCCGCCAATATATGGCCCTTTTTTAGTTCCAGGTTGGCTATGGGTGGGTTATGGACTTGGCACTTACAATCATGTATTATTCAAATAAGATAATTTATACCCGATAGGTAGGTTTTATGAATACAACTTGTGTTCTTGTTACAAAACAAGATTCGATGATTAATCGGGCATTAACCGACCTTCTCCTGAGCTCAGATTGTGAGCTTAAGATAATTACGAGTGGAGCAAATGATGTGCATGCTTTGATCGCTGAGACATCCAAGCTGAAACCTGATATCGTCATCCTCGGAGAATCCTCCCCTTTGGCCAGGATGGATGTGCTCGGAAACCTGCTTATGAGCTATCCCGAAATGCGGGTGGTTGTAGTGAGTGAGGAAACCAATTGGCTGCATATCTTTGACAAAAGGGATAAGTTGATGGCCCGGAATTCCGATCTATTGGACGTGCTCTGCGTTAGTTAAATTGATCGGATTTGCAGTGGCTCCTAATAATTTTTCCAACCAGAAGATTGTTTTGCAGTGCTTGTTAATGCTTGAAAGGTTTCATTACTAAAATATATTTATTCTTTAAAGGAGTAATTATGGTCACAGATCAGGTTGTTTCCAGCAAAGTTTTTACACAGGAAACCAGGGCGAACCAGAATAGTTTGACCCTCTCGGTGATCGTTCCAACCCGGAATGAAGCCGGGAATGTAAAGCTGTTGCTCACCAGCATCCGTAACGCGTTTTACGGAACCGTTATTGAGGTCATCTTTGTGGATGACTCTACGGATGAGACCCCCCAGGTTGTAGAGGCGGCTGTAAAAGATTTTCCTGCACAAAACGTCCGTTTGATCCACCGCCCTCCCGAACAGCAATTGGGTGGGTTGGGGGGAGCAGTGGTGGTTGGACTCAAGGCAGCCAAGGCAGATTACGCCTGCGTAATGGACGGTGACTTGCAGCATCCGGCAGAGGTTGTTCCAATTCTGCTGAAAACCGCCCTCGAAGAACATGCCGACCTGGTGGTTGCGACCCGCCGCAGCGATGAGAGCCGCGTTACCGGTCTTAATACCGTCCGAAATTTTATTTCCATTGGGCTGGATTTAACCGCCCGTGTCTTCTTTCCACGCCGTCTGCATGGGGTGAGCGACCCGCTTACGGGTTTCTTCCTGGTTCGCGTGAAAGCGTTGGACCTGGACGCCCTTCGCCCAAAAGGTTTCAAGATCCTCATGGAGATTCTCGTACGCAACCCCAACCTACGCAAAGCAGAGATACCCTTTCATTTTGGGGAACGCGCCACTGGGCAAAGCAAGGCTTCAGCAAAAGAAGCTTGGAAGTACCTCTACCTACTTTGGACATTGCGCTTTGGTGAAGGTTCGTTACGATTTATCGGGTTTGCCATGGTCGGAGTGACAGGTATCCTGGTAAATTCCCTGGCTTTGTTCCTGGCGACCGACAGATTGCATATCTACTACCTTGTTTCAGCAGGCATCGCGACGGTCGCATCTACTTTATGGAATTTTACCCTGACCGAGGTCCTGGTCTATCGGAATACTAGCCAGTCAAAAGCGCTCGCCAGTAGGTTGGGACTGTTCTTCGTCGTGAACGTGATAGCCCTGGCCTTGCGTACGCCGATGATTTACCTGATGACCACTTTGCTGGGCATTTTCTACGTGGTTTCAAACCTCGTATCGCTAGCAGTATTGACTGTCGTGCGGTTCCTAGTGGCAGATAACCTGATCTGGGACCAGGCTCCTTCATCCACCTCAACACCCAAATCCGGATTACAGCTATGGAGACGTTCTATGAAAAACAAATACTATTACGACATACACGATATTGTAACGGTGGCGTCTGAGGGGGAATTACCCGAACTCACACCATTCCGGGTCACATCGGAGATCAAGGATCCTACGATCAACGTGAGGATCGGCATCCCCAGGGCGCAAAAATTACCGGAAGACTATGGGCATTACATGCGCTATCGTGAAATATTCGGCCATCTCGGGTTTGAAGTTGGCATCGAAATGGGAGAGCAAAAAGTGGACGTGGTTGCAGCGCCTATGCTGCGCTATTCGCCGCACGTCCTGTACACAAACGTGGTGGAACCGCTCCTTCGCTGGACCTTTGTCAAACGAGGCTATGCCCTGGTTCATGGAGCTACGATTGCGTTCGGTGATTCGGCCTATATGATCACTGCCCGCACGGATACCGGCAAAACCACCACCCTTTTGAAAATCCTGGCTTACCAGCGCCGCAACAGCGACCCGGCAGCCTTTATTTCCGATGATATGACCATCGTTTCACCCAATGGGACGGCAATGGATTATCCCAAGCCGCTTACGATCAGTTACCACACCTTGCATGCGGTGAATACCGACACTCTAACCTTCTGGGAAAAAGTTACTCTGCCATTCCAAAGCCGCATCCATTCCCGCTCTGGTCGTCGCTTCGCCTTCATCATCAGTAAAACTCACCTTCCTGCCGCGACCATTAACATGCTTACCCAGATGATCGTCCCGCCCCCTAAATATTTCGTGAGCAAACTGATCCCCAGGGTCAAGCTCACCAGCAAGGCAAAGTTGACCGGCATGTTCATCATCAAGCGTGGAGAAGAAGAGATCCTGCCCGTGGAGAACAGCGAGGCCATGAAAGTTCTGTTGCAGAACTGTGAAGACGCCTATGGATTTCCTCCCTACGAAGACGTGAAAGAATTCCTGTATTGTATTGACGATGTCGACCTGCACGAGAAGGAATTCAGCATCATTCGCCAGGCGATGGGTGCTTTACCTGCTACAGAACTAAGCTCCAACAAGCTAGATTGGTGGTCACAGATACCCGCCTTTGTCCACAATGAACAGGTATCCAGCGATATCACCCGCGCTCTCGAGGTGGAAACATTTCCTCGTCCTCGTCTCAGCAGTCTACCGGAACGTGTAAAAGCGTAATGAGGTTGAATGGATACAAGATCTGAAGGAAAGGTCGGTTCTCCGTTGAAAATCAGCGGGACCGCCACCATACCATCCACGCGGGCAATCGTTGTCACCAGGTTTAATGAAATCGTTGTCAGTCGAGTGATCCTGGTGCTGGCATTGGCAGCAGGTGCCTATTTACGCCTCTGGCAAATCAATGCCATGGGCTATAACACCGACGAGGCTGTCTATGCCGGGCAGGCTGCCGCCATAAGCGGGATCCCGGTCTTAAAAGATATATTTCCGGTATTTCGAGCCCACCCGCTGTTGGTACAGTTTGTGCTCTCCTTGATCTACAGGGTATATTTTAGCGACCTGGTGGGAAGGTTGTTTGCCGTTGCGGTGGGGCTTGGTACCGTTTATGTGACCTATCTTGTGGGAAAGACCCTGTACGGGCGGTTGCCGGGAGCGCTTGCGGCGGCTGTCCTCGCGGTGATGCCCTATCATGTGGTTGTTTCCCGGCAATTGCTGCTCGACGGGCCGATGGTGTTTTTCGCCACCCTGACCTTGTACATATTAGCCCGTTTTGGCAAGTCACAAAAACCTGCCTGGTTATATGCATCTGGAGTAGCCCTGGGGCTGACATTCTTGACCAAGGAAACGGGAATTATCCTGTTGGGAGCGATTTTTATCTTCCTGGCACTGTCACCGGCATTGCGCATCCGCATCCGTGATTTGATTCTGGCTGTTTTCCTGTTGGTAGTGGTCAGTGTTCCATTCCCTCTTAGCATATTTCTTGCAGGCGGGTCTTCCACCGGCAGAAATTATCTTATCTGGCAGCTTTTCCGCCGACCCAACCATCCCTGGACTTTCTACCTGCAGACTCTCCCTTCTGCTTTGGGGATTGTCCTGATCTTGGTTGCTATTTTGGGTTTGATCGTATTGTGGCGCGAACGGACTTGGCGTGAAGTATTGCTCCTGTCCTGGATCATCGTACCAATCGCATTTTTTCAAATTTGGCCGGTGAAAGGGTATCAATATTTATTGCCGATTGCGCCCTCGGTGGCGTTACTGGGAGGTCGTTTGATCGGAAAGCTGTTGAACCACTTGCAGGGGAACCATGTTCACGGCAGGGCCCCGGCGTATTTCTCTGTACCGCCGGTATTATCGTGGCTGGTTGCAGGAGGGCTTTTATTCT
>JBGOZL010000013.1:0-12772 GCA_041480185.1 Anaerolineae bacterium | reverse complement strand
TCATCGTCCCCCTGATTTATTATTGGAAAGATCCACTGGGTCCCAATCGACCCACAGAAATGCACATACAATAGAAATGATTGTTAAAGAGATCCCACGATCTCCAGGTGGTTGACCTGGGTTAACATGGATTCACCCATTGATGGCTCCCTTGTCAGATCATTCAAGACTGCAGGTCACACCCCCCAAATAAAATTTCCCGTGGTCACTCGGAACCAAATTCAACGCTGATAATATCAGGCGGGTGAACAGGCAATTCCATAATCATCCAGTACGCCTTGAATTGAGGCATCAATCAACTCGGCCGGACGATTCAGAGCTCTTCCCATTTGAATTCGATCGAATAACCTGGGTGCAACCTGACTGAACAGAGACATTGGAATGTCAACTTCCTCCAAGTTTGAAAACAGTCTTCCCAGCGCAGACTGCACCGCAGGGAACGACCAATAGTAGCGGATACGATCACTCAGGCTGAATTTTCGGGCGAAGGCCTGCTCATCCGGGGTGCCTTGATAATGGTCCTGCCAATACTGCGGGTGACGAAGCATGACCTGCTCGAGGACCGCCATCAGTTCCGAGCATTGTCCCGGACCAAACAACGCGCTTTCGATCTCCGCCAAGGCAAAGACGGCCTCACGATAGGCATATGTAAGCGCCGGGCCGACTTTCAGGATGGCAAAATGATCCCGTACGAGGTTCGTCAGGTTGAGGCGACTCTGATAGTCAGTTGAGTGGGCTTCGAATACGAAAGGCGTCGTCTCGCTAAAACTTACCAACGCGTGAGCCGCCTCGGGGAGGTAATGCGAAACGAAACCATCCCCGAACTCTACCCCCGGCTGAACGACCAGCGCAATAACACGCTCCCAGGCTGACTCCAATCCCAATTCCATAAACGCGGCCTGCATGACTTCCATTGTGCTGCGGGCCGCCTCCACCGACGTCACGTTGACGCTGGTGTGTCCGCGCGCCCCGCCTGGAAGGGGGACCTCGGTCCCGATGACATAGCGCGGGGCGGCTGCTGGGTCCAGGAGCGACTCTTCAGCGAGACGGGCCAATTCAGCCGTCCTGCGTGCTGAGACCAGGGGGTCTAGGATTCCGGGTGGGTCGTCAGCCAGCCGCATGCTGGCATCCAGGTGGATCTTGATGCAACCAGCGCGTACGTAGGAGTGAACCATGCCGGCAGCCTTCTCCATGGCACTTTGGGCGGGTTCTGCCTGCCAGGGGGAGGGACCGAGATGATCGCCACCCAGGAGAATTTTTTCTTGCGGGAATCCGTTCTCCGAGGCGATCTTTTTCACAAAGACGACGAAATCGGACGGGGTCATGCCGGTGTATCCGCCAAATTGGTTGACCTGGTTGCAAGTGGATTCGATCAAAACCGGACCAACGCCGTCCAGAGCAACTTTCAATACCCACGGATGGGCAGAACAAATCGACGGGAGGCCGCGGCACTCGCCACGTTTCTGCGCGCGGACAAGGTCATCGAGCGGGTGAGACATATTGCATGGCCTCTTCCAACGAAGGTTGGGCGGCTGTGCCCCCAGGGAGGCGGGTCGAGAGAGAGCCGCAGGCGACCGCCAGTTGGAGACTTTTTTGCAGCCGCCAACCGTTGAGAAAACCAACTAAGAATCCGGCATCAAATGAGTCGCCAGCGCCAACCGTGTCGACTACATTAACCTTTAATGCTGGTGCCTGGGCAGTCTCCCCGCTGCTGCGGGCGATGGCGCCATCGGCACCCCTTTTTATTGCCACCACCTTGCAAGACTCGCCGAGATATTGCAGCAATAATTCCAGATCATTTGTCCCTGACAGGGCGAAAGCCTCATTTTCATTAGGTAGGAAAACATCCACCAGCGGCAACAATTCATTGAAATCGTGCCATGCACCGGATGGATCCCAGTTGGTGTCGAGGGAGGTGGACAGCCCAAGGGTGTGGGCGCGGGTGAAGAGACCCGGCAAGCCAGGCTGAAGAGCGGTTTGGAGAAAATAGGAGGCAACATGCAGGTGGCGAGCCTGGCGCAGCAGGTTATCTGCCACATCGGCAGCGGTCAGGGCAGCAACCAGACCAAGATGGGTCAAGATGGCGCGGTCTGTGCCTCGATTCAGGACGACACTCAACCCGGTCTGCCCCTCCGGGCGTATGAGTACGCTGGAGGTATCCACTCGGCGAGAGTTCATTTCGGCCAACATGAAGCGACCGAATGGGTCAGCGCCACACACACCTACAAAGGCAACCCGCAGCCCAAGCCTCGCAGCGCCACAGGCAAAGATGGCCGAAGAGGAACCGACTGTCAAAACAGCTGACTCGACGAGTTTTTCCACCTGACCGAAGGCCGGATCGACATTACCTGAGAGAATCAGATCGGGATTGATTTCACCTGCAACGAGAAGATCAAAAGGAGGGTTCATAGTTTGGAGGGAAGAGTGAATGCCAGGACTTGGATGGCCAAGCCACCTGTAAAAGTTGCCCCCAATTTGATTGTCGGCGGGTCGAATTATTGTGCATAAGTGGCGCGAATTCTTTCCTTAACCAGGAAAACCAGATGAGGAGTCCCGCGAGGGTTTTTGTATATTTTAAAGGGAGAATGATCACCACGGAGGACCACAAAGGTCGATTTTACCCTGCTGCCATTCGTGATCATCCACGGGCAATATCATGACGGCTGTTTGCAGCGACTGAGATTTATCGCCTTGGGTCACCCACAATTCGGTTGCAATCGTTTTCCAACCAAGGCGGGCATAAAACGGCTGAGTTTCATCCGCACAGACCAACAATCCAAACGAAACCTTTATTTCGGTTTGAAGGAACCTAGCCGCAGCGCGCATCAAGGCAGTACCCAAGCCGCGCCGCTGCCAAGCTGGATGAGTTGCCACACCACCAACCCCGCCGACGGTCATGCGTGTCCCTCCCACATAGATATCGCGCTTCAACAAGCCGAGCTGTGTGACAATTTCGCCGTTCACTCGCCCTAAAACCATCCAGTCTGAGTCAGCCCATTCATTTATGCCTACATCAGTTTCACCGGCAAAGACCAGTTGATCCAACCGGTCGATGATCTCCTGGGTAGCGGGAGGAACCTTAGACGCCTGGATAAATTCCATTTTCCAAGATGAAGGCAATTTTGCTCCGACCGCGGAAATGAGAGAGTTCGGTAGCCCGGTCCGGTTCGAGGGTGATGTTTTTTTCACGGGAACTCGAAAAGGTTTCAGACCTGCGTGTGTTTGAACTGCGGCAGATAATCCTTATGGCGAGAGAAAAGTTCGTTGGTCATCTGCCTGATCTCCGCAAGCGAAAGGACTGAGGCGGTCAACGGGTCATGGCAAATCGCCCGGTAGACCATGGTGGGGTCACCGGTGAGAGCAGCATTGATGGCCATCTCTTCGATGCCGCTCGAGAGTTGGGTCAGCAAGGCACACTCGGCAGGCAACGCGCCGACATGGAGGGGATGAAAACCGGCCTTATCGACAAAAACCGGGACCTCGACACAGGCGCCCTCAGGCAGGTTGGTGATCAGGCTCGTGTTCGGAACATTGCCGTTGAACTTAAAGGGTTCCCCTCCCTTCAAGGCGTTGATAATGTAGGCAGCGTATTCCAAGCCGCGCTGGATATCTGCCTTCGTCAGCGTGGCTGCAAGGCGTTCCTTTACGATCGTCTTCCAGGTGGCTTCAGCGGTTTGGTATTCCTTCAAGATGTAGGCGTATTCACCCGGATTCCAGCCGGTCCCATGGGTGCAATACTTCTCGATCAGGTCGGGACGTTTGCGGAACCACCAATTGTATTCCGAGTTATGCCCGCTGGACTCGGTCACATAGTAGCCGAGAGCCAGGTACATTTCATTGCGCACCTGCTCCTCATTGTAAATATCGGCGTTTTCGGTGATGGCTTTGTGGATGAGCGGGTAGGCATCCTGTCCGCTGACTTCATATTTAAGATACCAAGCCTGGTGGTTGATGCCTGCGCAAACATAATTAACCTCAGGATACAATGCCCCGATCCAGATTGCCAACATCATGGCCGTCCCCTGGACAGAGTGACATAGCCCGGTGACCGGGATGAAAGTTTGACGTTGCAGGGCTCCGCACAACATGGCCATGGGGTTGGTGTAGTTTAGCAAGACGGCGTTCGGACAGAATTTCTCCATATCGCGCACGACATCCATCATCGGCGGCAGGGTGCGCAGAAAGCGAAAGATGCCCGAGGGCCCGCGCGTGTCTCCGACATTGATGTCCACCCCGTATTTCTTGGGGATCTCGATATCGTGGCGCCAGACCTCGGTGTTGCCGGCCAGGATGGTGGTGAGGACCACGTCAGTGCCTTTGAGAGCCTCTGCCCGGTCGAGCGTGGCGGAAACAGTCGCCGGGCGCTTACCGGCTTCAATCTGTTTGACCACTGACTGCCGGGCAAATTCCAACCGCTCTGCATTTATGTCCATCAAAGCAATGTGAGCGTCCTCGAGCAGTGGGAAGGTGAGGATGTCGCGCACGAGTTCTTCGGTAAAACCCAAACTGCCAGCGCCGATGAAAGTGATCTTGGTCATGAGAACTCCTAATATCGATTTTAGGTTGTGGAGTGCTGACCGCTGGGATAGGCAAGTCCGCGCTCCCTTGATCCGGTAAAGCCCTAGTCCCCATCTAGCGTTTCAAACCGCTCAGGGAGATGCCCTCGATGAATTGTTTCTGGGCGAAGAAGAACACGATGATTAATGGCAGGATGCTGATCAAGGCGCCGGCCATCAGGACGGTGAAACGCCCACCCAGGGTTAGCTGTGTCTGGAAGAAGGCCAGACCAACGGTCAGGGTGGTGTTTGGCACGTTCGGCATGTACACCAGCGGGTGGAGCAGGTCGTTCCAGGCACCCTGGAAGGTAAAGATTGCCAGCGCTGCCAGGGCTGGTTTCCCAAGCGGCAGGTAGATTTTCCAGAAGGTCTGCCAAAGCGAAGCGCCATCCACGCGGGCGGCATCCACCAGCTCGCGCAGGATGGTCAGGAAATACTGGCGCAATAAAAAGGTGCCAAATGCCCCGCCCCAGAAGGCCGGCAGCCAGAGCGGTACGCTTGTCCCCACCAGGTGCAGCCATTTGAAAATAATGAAGTTCGGGATCAGGGTGACCTGTTCGGGGATCATCAGGGTGACGAGCAGCAGGGTGAAGAGCAAATTTCGGCCCCGGAATTTCACCACGGCGAAGCAGAAGGCAGCCATGGCGCAGGTCAGCAATTGTCCGATTACTGTCAGGGTCGAAATGATCGCGCTGTTCAGGAACAGCCTGGGGAAATTCAGATCGAACGAGAACAATTTGCGGAAATTGTCGAGCGTGGCCGGGTTGGGGATGAGGGTGTGGGTGAACTGGTCGGCGGGAAGTTTGAAGGAGGTTGCCACCATCCAGAGGAAGGGTGCCAGCATCATCACAGCCCCAGCGATCAGGAAGGCGTAGGTCACCAGGTCAAGGAGTAGCTTTTGGGTCGTTTTAGTCATGCCGACCTCCTATTCATACACCACGTAGCGCCTTTCTAGCAAGAAGTAGAAACCCATCAGGAGGATGACCAGCACAGCCAGCTCGATGGCCTGGGCACTTGCGCCTCCATATTTAAAGAAGTTCCAGGCATTGCGGTAAATGGAAAAGACGACCACCGGCACGGAGCTGTCTCCCCCGCCCTGGCGGGTCATCATGTAGATGTAATCGTATGCCTGGAAGGCATTGATAGTGGATATGAGGGTCTGGAAAAAGATGCTGGGGGTGATAAGCGGCAGGGTGATGGAAAAAAACTGGTCAAACAAACCGGCTCCATCGATGGTCGCCGCCTCGTAGTATTCGCGCGGGATGCAGGTCAGCCCAGCCAAGAAAATGATCATGCCTTCGCCGATCGCTCCCCAGATGTTGACCACCACCACTGACATCAAGGCATTTTTTGTGCAAAGCCAGCAGACGGAGGGCCTGCCAACCAGGTTCAAAATGAAATTCAATATGCCGGTGTCCCTGCCGTAGATCATGTTCCAGACCAGGGCGGTGGCGACCGCCGAGGTTACGGCCGGGAGAAAATAGATGGTTCGAAAGATGGAGACGCCGCGGATCTTGCGGTTCATTAGGACCGCCACCAGCAGCGAGACAACCACCACACCCGGAACATACATTGCGCTGAACTTGAAGGTGTTCGTCAACGCCTCGAAGTATGCGGGGTTCTTGAAAAGGGCGAGGTAATTGCTTATCCCGGCCCAGGTGGGTGGCGTTAATAGGTCCCAGTTGGTCAGGCTCAAGCCAAGCGTGGCCAGGATGGAGCCAAGCGCGCCGAAAGTCAGCCCGATCAGCGTGGGGAGCAGCATGACCCAGAACCAGAACTTTTCCCGGCCGAGCGGTTTCAACCCATATTCCATGTTCGGTTCCTGTAGCTCCCCTCATCCCCTCCCGGGGATGAGGGGAGGAAAAAACGGACTACTTGTTATTAGCCAGGACCGCGTCCGCCTGGATGACGATCTCATCCAGGGTCGGGGCCAGCTCGGCCTCGCCGTTCCACATGGGGGTAAGCCCGTCGCCGATGGCGGCAGACCATTCATCATAGCCCTTGAAGACCGGCTTCATGTGGGCGAAAGCCAGCGAGTCGATGAACATCTGCTGGTCGATGGGGGTGCTCTGCTTCAGGAAGGCATCACTCTCCGCAACGGATCGTAAAACCGGGCAGGCGAAGCCCATTTCCGCCAGGCGGGTCTGGCCAGCCGTACTGAGCACGAACTTGATGAAGGCAAAGGCTGCATCCGGGTTCTTGCTTCCCTTGCCGACCACGAACCCGGCGCTGTTGACGCTGGTAGCCTGCCCTGCAGGACCGACCGGCATCTGGACGACATCCCACTTGAAGCTGGCTTGGGAGTAGCCTGGCACGGCCCAGTGACCCATGGCGATCATGGCGGCATTGCCGGAAAGGAACAGGTCGCCGCCATATTCCTGCGCGGTGTTGGGGTCCGGGATGGAATGATCGATGAACATCATGTCGTGCAGGAACTGGAAGGCCGTGCGGGCATTCGGTTCACCGATCAGGGTCTTGGAATGGTCGGCGTTGATCAGGTCTCCGCCGTTGGCCCAGATGATCTCACTCATTCCTGGTTCGAAGTCATAGGGGTCGATCTCGTAACCAAACTGGTCGATCTTGCCGTCTCCGCTGGTGTCCATGGTCAAAGCTTTGGCAGTGGCACGCAGGTCGTCATAGGTCCAGTTGGACTTGGGGTAAGCGACGCCAGCCTTGTCGAACATGTCCTTGTTATAGAAAACGACAATCGTCTGGAAATCGCGCGGCATCCCGAAATAACCGTCGGGGGTCTGGTAGGCTGTCAGTGTGTTTGGGAACAACCCGTCCAGCATGCCCGGGTTGCTGTCGATATAGGGCTGAAGGTTAAGCAGCACGCCGCGTGATTGGTAATCCAGGTAGAGGGGCGCGTCCATGGCAAAGACATCCGGCGGAGTGTTGGCAGCCAGCAGGGTCTTGAGCTTGGTCCAATACGTGTCCCAGTCCGAAACTTCGACGTTGACCTTGATGTTCGGATTGGCGACTTCGAAGTCGGAGACGATTGCTTTCCAGACATCCAGCTCGGCAGGATCACCCCATTCCATATACGTGATCTTTACGGGGCTAGCGTTGGTCGCATTGCCTCCGGCGGATTTCCCGCCGCAGGCGCTGAACAGGAGCACAACGACCATTGCCAGGGAGAACAGGATTTTTTTCATATCTTCCTCCTTAGAAGAGTTTGACTACGGCATCCAGATTCGTGGGACGATCCGGATTTAACCCTTTGGAAAGGGAACGTTCGAACGCAATCAATTGACCGACCGGCAGGTACAGTACATTGCGAACAGCCTCATCGAGGCCAGATCCAAAATGAACTTCTTGTACAGTGCCTCGGGAGGGTGACGCGAAACCTGTTTCCGCAATAGCCAAAACCCGGCCCCCGAGGGCTTTGACATCTTCGAGCACGGCAGCTTCCGGGCTCCCATTGACCGTGGAGCACAGCCCAATTGTCAGAGCGGACGAGGTGACCATGCTCTTCGGCCCATGGCGGAACTCCATAAAATGGAACGGTTCGCTGTGGCTGAGACTCATCTCTTTCATCTTGAGGCTTAGTTCACACGCCAGCCCCTGGCGCGGACCAGATCCCAACCAGTAGAAGCGATCGAGGCCGGCGTCGCGTCCCAACCCAGTGGCAAGTGAAAAGTAAGTTTTCAGAAGCCGACTACCAACCTCCGGGATTTTCGCCAGGCTGGCGAACAGGTCATCACGACCCGCCCACAGGCAAGCCAGCGCCACCGTGCCAAGATAGAGGGTGGAGAAGGCGCGCGTTTGGGCTACAGACTGCTCCTGCCCGGAAGGCAGGACGAGGTTAAGAGCGCCCATTTTTGCGAGCGGCATGCCGCCGCAGCAGGAAAGCGTCAGGAGACTGCCGCGCTTCGCGTCCAGAAAGGCCTGGCAGGCACGCAGGGTTTCGGTGGTCTCGCCGGAACGGCTGGCAGCAACCAGCAGAGTCTTGCCGGCAGTAAAAGCACTTGCAGGGTATAGCCAAAGCTCGGAGGCAGGGAAGGCGCGACAAGGGAGCCCGGTCAATTCCTGGGTTAGAGCTGCCGCGGCCAGGGACAAGTAGTAGGTGGAACCGCAGCCGGTGAAGATTATATTCTCAAAACGATGGTCGGGTTTCAAATCCAAAACATCCCGGCGGGTTTCGTCCAACACCTTCAGAGCGGCAGCCCAAGCCTCCGGTTGGGAGAGGATTTCCTGGCGGGTAAAATATCCATTTTCCATATTGTTTTATCCGTGGTTCAGAAGGATGCGTTCAGCGTTGAGGCAATAAACTTTTTTGAGAATCTCGTCCGGCAAATACAATCCATGCACGTGCCAACGGCCCTGCATTGGGACGGGAGCAGCGTTGTAGTTAAAGTATTCATCATCGGTCTCGAGAAAGCGGTAGATGACCCGGTAGGCTTCAGGATAGGGACCCATGTCTGAACCAAATAAGATTCGGTCGGGATAGCGGAGGAAGAAGCTCCGGGAGGAATATGGTTGGCGGCCAAGTTCTCCGATGCGGGCGGAGATGTCAACATTGAAATTGGGGCAGCGATCGAGCAAGCTTCCAACCCAGGCGAGGTTCTCAGCATAGCAGCCAACATGAGCGCCAATGAAAGTGGTTTGCGGATAACGGGCAACTATGGAAGCGAGCCCTTCAACGATGTGCAGGAAAGGGGGGAATGGCGGGCTTGTAAAAGCCCAGTCGGGGTGATTTTTAAGTTCCTCCCAGCGTTCATTGGTCTCATCGATGGGATCAAAAAAGGCAGGCGGGTCCGCCACATGGATGACTACAGGCAAGCCGAGTTCACCCGCCGCCTGCCATATGGGATCGATGCGAGGGTCGTCTATGTTGACCAGGTTCCCGAGGTGATCCCTGACATACAGGCCGAGGCCCTTCCAGATTTTCAACCCTTCCGCACCGCGTTCCTTTTGGACCCGCAGCCTGCCCGCCGCCCATGCGGGGAAACCATCGCCCATCCCGGGCCACTTTGTCCAGTCCACACCACCGAAAACCTGGAATCGATCAGGGGCGGGTTGCTTGAAATGTTCCAGGTGGGCGTTAAGCAGGTGCTCACCCCAACCACCATCGAGGTCCAGGTAATGGACGATCCCAGCCTGGTCAAGCAAGTCCAGCAATTGAGATAATGGGTGCTGATCCCAACCACCCCCGAAGTCTTCGCCGAGGTGGTTGTGGGCGTCGAAAGCAGGGAAGCGCGGCTTCTCCACCAGGGTTGTCCTGGTAACCATTTTTGTCCGGGGATAAAAGTCTTGAAGAAGCATGGTTAGTTTGAAGGATTCTGCGTTCCGAATTATGCGGCAATCACACGGATACCCTTATTTTCAACTGCACTCAGAAAATCCTGCCGGGTTCTTCCATCCGTCACGATCGTGTGGATGCTCTCCAGCGGCGCCAGCAGGACTGTGGCGGCCCGCCCGAACTTGGTATGGTCAGCGACGACAATTATTTCCTGCCCGGCTTTCAGGATGGCGCGGTCGGTCATGGTTTCAGGCAGATATTCATGAGTCAGGCCGTGTTCCAAGCTGATAGCACGCGTCCCGATGAATACTTTGTCCGCGCGGACTTCTGAGAGGGACTGCTCGGTAATGTGCCCGATAAATGAAAGTTCGCTGTCGCGCAATATCCCGCCCAGACAAATCACGTTAAGGTTTTCAAGCCCGGCGAAGACGTTAACGACCGGCAGCGAGTTGGTGATGACGGTCAAGCTGGGACGTGTCCTTAAAGCACGCGCCACCTCGAGAACCGTGGTCCCCGAGCCGAGGAAGACGGTCTCGCCGTCCCGGACCAAAGCAGCGGCAGCCTGACCAATGCGGGCTTTCTCATCCGCCTGGTCGCTTCCACGCTGGAGGAGGGGGGATTCGGGTGGAGCCTCAATCAAAGCGATGGCACCGCCGTGGACACGCTGAATTTTTCCCTGGACAGCCAGGGTTTCCAGGTCGCGCCGGGCGGTGGCTTCGCTGACCTCGAAGGTCGTGCAAAGCTCTGCGACCCTTATCCGCTGGCTGCGGGTCACCAATTGCAGAATCTGATTTTGTCGTTCCAGGCTGGATAGGTTGATACTCATTGGGGGGGTCCCAGATTTCAATCACAAACAATCGTAATCAATCATCGTCAATCATATATTCGCGTGTTTCATGAGCGATTTCAAGTGATAAATGTCATGATTGACCCATTTCTCGGAAAATGACCAGGCATTTTCCAGTTTTTCGTCTCAAACCTCGGATTTATAGTGAACACGATTGAAGTACCTGACGTTGCATATCTCAAACAATTATCCAATGTTAAATGCAGATTAGACAAGCATTAGAACCAGTTCTCATCCGCAACTAAACCCAAACGAGGGCGTTATAATGACAAACAATCCCCGAAACATAACAACCTGTCTAGTCAACTATATCCTATACCGTGGAAAATCTATTTGTATTGGAGATTTACTCCCATGAAGGGTAACTCGAAAAGTATAAAACCGACACTGGAACAAAAACTACAGACAGTCCCGATTGCTGTCATCGGTATGTCGTCCATTTTCCCACAAGCGAACAACCTCCAGGAGTATTGGGACAACATCCTCAACAAGGTTGACGCCATTGTTGATATCCCAGCTTCGCGTTGGAGCATCGACGATTATTACGACCCGGATCCATCTACCCCTGACAAAACTTATTGCAAACGAGGTGGATTCATCCCTGATATCCAATTCGATCCCGCAGAATTTGGGCTGCCTCCGAATATCCTCGAAGCCACCGATGTGACCCAATTGTTATCGCTCGTGGTTGCCAAGGAATGTCTTGAAGATGCCGGTTACGGAGAAGGGAAGGAGTTCAACCGGGAAAACGTGGGGGTGATCCTCGGATTTGTGGGGATTGGCAGCAAGCTGGTAATTCCATTGATGGCGCGGCTTCAATACCCGGTTTGGGAGAAGGTCTTGCGCAGCTTTGGGATCCCAGCTGAAGACACCCAGAAGATCATCGAAAAAATGAAATTGGCCTATCCGAATTGGGAAGAGAACTCGTTCCCCGGCTCCATCGGGAACGTTGTTTCCGGCCGGGTAGCCAACCGGTTCGACCTGGGCGGGACCAACTGCGTAGTAGACGCGGCCTGTGCCAGCTCGCTGGCTGCCATCCACATGGCTGTGAGTGAACTCATCGAAGGCCGCACAGACATGATGATCACCGGCGGCGTTGACCTGGATAACTCTATCGGCGCATATATGTGTTTCAGCAAGACCCCGGCTTTTTCTAAAAGCCAAAACCCGAGTCCATTCGATAAAGATTCAGACGGGATGATGGTGGGGGAAGGGATCGGCATGGTCATGTTGAAACGGCTGGAAGATGCCCAGCGCGACCATGACCGAATATACGCGGTCATCAAGGGAATTGGTACATCCAGCGATGGGCGGTTCAAGTCCATCTACGCGCCGCGTCCTGCAGGACAATCGCTCGCCATGCGGCGGGCATATAAGGAAGCCGGGTACAGCCCGGCATCCGTCGGTTTAATCGAAGCACACGGAACCGGTACCATGGCAGGTGATCCGGCCGAATTCCAAGGGTTGAATGAAGTGTTCTCGGAAAACAATCCAAATAAACAAACCATCGCTTTAGGCAGCGTAAAATCTCAAATTGCACATACCAAGGCGGCCGCGGGGATTGCCAGCCTGATCAAGGTTTCCCTGGCTCTGTATCACAAGGTGCTGCCGGCAACCATCCACGTTAATACTCCCAACCCCAAGCTTGAAATCGAGAAATCGCCATTCTATTTAAATACCGAGATCCGACCGTGGGTGAAACCAGCACGGCATCCTCGCCGGGCTGGTGTAAGCTCCTTCGGATTTGGCGGGACCAACTTTCACGTGGCGCTTGAAGAAAACGAAAGCGAACAAAGTGAACCTTATCGCCTGAATTCCGTGGCGAAAGTGATCCTGATCTCCGCACCAACCCCGGAAGAATTATTGACGGCCTGCCAGAAATGGTCTGAAAAAATCCGTGGACCGCAGGCTAAGCAGGAATTTCTCAACCTGGCGTCAGCCTGGACAGTTAACGCGATCCCACTCAAGCACGCGCGGGTGGGATTCGTGGCACGTAACGAGGAAGAGTCAGAAAGCCAGCTTGCCACGGCTATGGAGCTATTGAAGTCCAAGGGCGGTCAGGAAAGCGCCGAACATGCTACCGGAGTATATTACCGCCGGAGCGGAATTGACCCGCAAGGCAAAGTG
>JBGOZL010000012.1:0-12883 GCA_041480185.1 Anaerolineae bacterium | reverse complement strand
CTTCGCGCTGGATGACGTTGTAAACGATATCCACTTTCTCCTCGAGGGCTGTCTTCACCACCCAGTCCACCATCTCGCCGGTAATAGCCGGGATGTCGGATGACGCAATCAGCACATATTCGGCCTTTTCGTTAATTTCCTGCACCTTTTGAGCTCCGGCTTGCAGGTTCTCCACCATCTTGCCCTGGTTGGAGACGAAATACATCTTCTTCTTGCACTTCAGGCCGCTCTTATCAGTCAAGCCGACGATGACGACATTATCTATATTACTGGAATCCGATAGCGCATCCAACACCCACTGGACCATCGGCTTGCCAGCCATGTCCACCATTGCCTTGGGATGTCCCTGGGTGGCGTCATACAATGGCTCTTCCGGGAGCGGAATGCCCCCCGCAGTTAGGATTGCATCCATAATTTCTCCTTTAATTAATTTTCGATACGCCTGTCGCGGACAAACACATGCCCAGGATAAAAATACCAGGCGAGTGCACAAAATTACGTTCTTATCAATGAAAAAAATTCCCGGGTCTGGTCAGCTTCAAGGGAAAACTGGGTTAATTCAATTCCTGCAGAGACGGCTCGAAACCGAGTCTCGTCAGCATTTCCTCATATTCAGCGTGGGTTAGGGCTCGACCTTTGCCCGAGACTGCGATCAGGGCAGCCTCCATCATGTTCGTACCGAACGAGCGCCCATCCAGCACCGGAGTGGTGGTTACCAGGGTTTTCACTCCGCATTTACGGAACAATTCCACGTCCTGAGGCGTGGTGGTGTTTGTCACCACCACCTTTCCATTCATATCATCCGGCATATAGCGCTTGATATAATGGCAGTCGCCTGCGATCACTACAGCCCACTTGAACCATTTCGGATATTTCGGCTTGCGCTCTTCCTGTTTCTCGCCGGTCGGATAAACCCATTCGAACGGCAGGCGTCCTGCAAGAGGCATTAATATTGATGCCAGGGTCTTGAGCTGCCGCTCATTATGCAGGGCGATCGGGATGCCCAGCGAGAACATGAAATCCCCAAATGTGCATTCATAGCCTGCCTGCACAAAACCGTGCGCCAGACCCCAACGGTCAGCTCCGGTCATGACAAAGGCCTTTTTTCCGCCATTTTTTTGGATATATTCGCCGAGTTTGGCTTCAACAAAAGGTGCAGCTTTATTCTCCAATGAATTCTTCAGGCCTGTACCATCCACGACGGGCGTCTGTTTGATGAAACGCACCATCTTCTCGACCGAATAGAGCCGGTACCATTTATCATCCACCATCAGGCCCAGGTCTGCACCGCCGACCCCAAAGGCATCCACTTTCCCATCCAGTTCCTGATATTTGCGCGCAGCAACTTCCATGTCCCCGTCGGTGCCGATCCGTTCGATGCTGACTTCCTCGCCCAACAATTTGACAGTGACCGCCTTGTCGCGCTTGGAAGAGCCGATACTGATGCTGACTGCACGTTTCATAAATGAGGCCTCCTGAAGAATTTGCGTGAGGGAGTATACACCCAACCAATTTTTCTGGAAATACCGCTTTTTACATCCATCATAGATATTTCCGGGATCGAATGGATCGAAAAATCGGAATCAAGGGTCTGCCATTTACGCAGGGTTTTACAGGGCAACCCTCTCTGTGAATGAAAACCCCCGCAGCCCCTGCCAGAGGCGGCTTTTGCGTTATCACACTGCATATGATCCCTCAATGGTTTTAAGAAAATCCCCTGCAAGATAGATCTATGAATCTCCCAATGCAAATACAGGAGGGAAGCTGGGGTAAAATCTATTGTGAGGAGAAACCCCATGATCCTGCGCCGGACCACGATTGCCCTGCTCATCCTCTACGCCCTCCTGACAATTTATCCCATTGCCAGCATCGCCGCTGGCGTGGCTCCCTCCCCCCTTGTCACCCCTGTTTCAACCCTGGCAGGCTTCGCCTTCGCCTTGCTGCACGCTGGAAAGCGCGAAGGCTGGGGGCGTGCCTTGCGTCTTCTCGCGCTGGTGTTCAGCGTGAGCCTGCTTTTCGAGAGCGTTGGCGTTGCAACCGGGCTGGTCTATGGCCCATACCATTACACCGATAAACTCGGTCCACTCTTCCTCGGACTGGTGCCGTATCTCATCCCGGTGGCCTGGTTCATGATGAGCTATCCCTCGTTCGTTATAGCCGACTGGCTTATCCCAGCAGACTGGAAGCGCTGGCAGAGAGTGTTATCGGTGTCAGCCGTGGGTGGCCTGGTGATGACCGCCTGGGACCTGGTGATGGACCCGATCATGGTTGCCAGCGGGCACTGGGTCTGGGACGTGGTCGGCGCATATCACGGCATTCCTCTGCAGAATTTCTGGGGCTGGTGGCTGACCGTCGTTACTACCTTCGCCCTATACCTGCTGATCTCAGGCAAGCCATCCAACCCCACGGAAAGTAAATTCGACCGGCTGGCGGTGCTGAGTTATACGGTCACTGCCATGGGGATCGTGATCGTCTCGTTGGTCTCGAAAGCGAGTGAGCTGGCGCTCATCGGATTCTTTGCCATGATGCCCTGGATCGTTACGGGGTGGTTGAGTCTGGCAAAAGTATAATTTTGGCTATAAGATATTGTCAACAGTGCTTTGCGAGTTAAGCTCGCGAAGCACTGTTTCATTCATCAACCCTAATTCATTGTGGATGTGGTTGGGTCAGGGAAAGGAAGTTGTAGCCACCTGGTTTGTTATAAAGTTATGGGGTGTACTTTACGCAATAATGCGTCTTATCGCATTGGAGGAACTGAATGGAAGTTACCGTCCCCATACACTGGTAGACTCCCCATGCATCACAGAGATTTTTACCGACTGCCACAATTGGATACGTATCATCTGCCTGCGGCTCGACATTAACAATACCCCGATCGGTGGTTTCGAAAGCGATGAAAGCATGTCCCGGGCCGCCATTGGTAAAATCTACGGCAACGATCCAGGATTTGATATCCTGCTGTGCGGCGTCTGCCACCAGGTCAGTTGAGAAATCCAGGCAGGTATATTTTCCTGGGATATATGGGTTCCATTTGGTGTGATCCTTTTCAAGGAAGCTCACCAACTCTGGCCATGTTATCCCGTGAATGACCCCTGTACCAGTTGTGGAGGGTGCTGAGGCCACTGGGGGTGCAGCGGCAAGCAGATGGGAGGCCGTATTTACGGATATTGAAGCGGATGCCGAGACGACCGGGATCCTTAATCCTGTTATTGCCGCTAGAAGCACAATTGATACTAATAAGAGAAACGATGTCAAAATTTTACTGAGTATGCGGGCCGATTTCATTCCATTTCCTATTAACTTGACAAACCTCTGAGTCTCCCTGGGCTTTACCAGTTTTGTCGACAAAGAAGCGGTAACATAACGGGTTCAGGAAGGTGATGACGCGCGGGGTTACATAAAGAATGGATATCCTGTAAATCTATACCTATTCCCCTCTCCCGGCATGATTATAATTTAATATCTTCTTAAAAGAATAATCCTCGGGGCACTTCTAATGAAGTATTTATGTTAAAGCTCCTGTCAGGAATCCCGTAGTTCCTTTCGTTCCTGATTCATCATTCTTCCTGCTTCATAATCCTGTTTCCTGTGAGACAGGATCGCTTCCCTAAAAATCAATGCAGAAAGTCCAAGGATATAGTCGTAATATAAAAATAAATCACCCCGAAGCCCAGGCTTCGGGGTGATTTATGGTTTTTTTGTTTACAATCCGGCGGCTTTCCTGAGGTCGGCAGCCTTGTCCGTATTTTCCCAGGGGAACTGCACGTCGTCGCGGCCAAAGTGACCATAGGCAGCTGTCTTGCGGTAGATGGGGCGGCGCAAGTCCAGGTCGCGGATGATTGCGCCAGGTCGCAGGTCAAAATGCTCTAGGATGAGTTTGCTTATCTTGTCGTCGGTGATTTTCCCGGTCCCGAACGTTTCGACATTAACCGATAGCGGATGCGCCACGCCAATGGCGTAGGCAACCTGGATCTCGATCCGATCAGCCAATCCCGCTGCCACTACGTTCTTGGCTGCCCAGCGGGCAGCGTAGGCTGCAGAGCGGTCCACCTTGGTGGGGTCCTTGCCCGAGAATGATCCGCCACCGTGGCGTCCCATGCCGCCGTAAGTGTCCACGATGATCTTGCGCCCCGTGACACCCGCGTCGCCCATAGGTCCGCCGATAACAAAGCGTCCGGTGGGATTGACATAATACTTCAGGTTCTTGTCCACCATTTCTGCCGGCATGCTCGGCATGATAACGTGCTCCATGATGCCTTCTTCGATTTCAGCATGGGAAACTTGCGGGGAATGCTGAGCTGAGACCAGAACGGTATCAATGCGCTTCGGTTTGCCGTAGGCGTATTCTATGGTCACCTGGCTCTTGCCATCCGGGTACAGCCAGGGAAGCGTGCGTGCCTTGCGCACTTCGGCCAGCTTGCGGGTCAATTTATGAGCCAGGTAGATTGGCATGGGCATCAGTTGGGCGGTCTCGTTGCAGGCATAGCCGAACATCATGCCCTGGTCCCCTGCGCCGATCAGGTCAATCTGGTCCTGGTCGCCATCCTTGGCTTCCATGGATTTGCTGACGCCCATGTCGATATCCGGACTCTGGCTGGATATGGCTGATAGGACACCGCAGGTACTGCCATCGAAACCTTTTTTGGCGCGGTCATAGCCGATTTCGACAACTACCTTGCGAACGAGTTCGTCAAAATTGACAAAAGCATGGGTGGTGATCTCGCCCAACAGCATCACGTAGCCGGTCTTGGTGGCAACTTCGCAGGCCACACGGCTCTGCGGGTCCTGCTCTATGCAGGCATCCAGCACCGAGTCAGCGATCTGATCGCACAGTTTATCGGGGTGCCCTTCGGTAACCGACTCGGAGGAGAACAGCAATTTTGGGGAAGACATAAATGTGGTGGTCATGACTTGTGAGACTCCTGAATAAAGAAATTGCCCCTTCGAGCGAAAGGGCAATTGCGCGAGGCGCACGGCTGCCCTCTCATCTTCCAGATTGTCTGCCGGAGTTAGCACCTTCCTTGTTGGGCGACCATAAAAGTCGTCCAGTCGGGGGTTGCTGAGGTTTCACAGGGCCGATCCCTCCACCTCTCTGGATAAGAGTGCCGATTGGGGCTATTTTGTTGTGATGGGATGATACCACAGGGAGCCTGAGGTGTCAATTAATGATTTCTTCGATCGTTATTTGGGATTAGCTGCCCAGTCCTGAATGCGTTTAAATAGCGGCCTGAGCGGGTTTAACTCTTCCATCGGTACGAGCAGGCTCTTTTCACGGGTCCGTTCAACCTGAAAGGTATGCATCCCGGCGTTCAATACTTTAGCTTTGCGCCGATATTCCTCGTGGCTGAGCCAGCCCACCAGCATAATGTCCATCCCATAGACCCAGATATTGCCCCACGTTTGGGGTGGAATGATAAGAGCTTCACCGAGGGTCGGACTGTGCAGGCCGATGCGACCTTCAGGTCTACGTGAGGCATGCAAGTAGGCTAAGCTGTGGAAACACTGCTCCACCACGACGCGTTTTTTAGGCTGGAGTTCCAGCCGGGCTGTAGAGAATTCCCGCTTGGAATTCTGTCCGCCGACCTCTATGGTGATGGGAAGCTCGCATTCGCTCTTTAGGGCCAGCTTTTCGAGAGGGGTCCAATCCGTCGGGCAGCTCCACCCGCCGGGGAGAGGGTGGATCAGAAAGGCAGGCTGACCGGCAGCCAGGGCTTTATCCACTTCCATGCTGGTGACCGCTGCCAATCCCAATAAAAAAGCGAAAATGTGGACATCATCCGGTTTGGAACCTTCAGCCGAAAACTGCTCGATTTGGAGCAATGCGGGGGCATGCAGAGCGAAGGCGGAATCTCTGCGGATCCTGGCAATCTGCTCTCGGCGGGTGATAAGGGTGCAATCCAGTTTACAGCGATGACCGCCCAGCGACACGTCATACTGGTCAGGATGGATAAAAGGCGTCACCCCCAGCACATGAAAAGGGATTGCCTGCTCGGTGAGAGAACGTCTCAACGCCAATTCAGTGGCCATCCATCCAACGAGGTGCCGGAGTCGCTCCACTGACAAACCCCCTTTGAGATTTGAGGAAGACGCAAGGGAACGGCAGGCGTACGCGATGCCCCCTTCGGTCAAGTCAGGGGTATATGGGAGGTGGAGGATGTCAGAAGCTGTGATCATCTTCAAAAGGTTGTATACGAAATTTCGTGCCCTTATTAATTCCTGAACTGCAAACAATAGTGATGAAAGGTGTTACTCACCCAGGCAGAGCCCAGCCCGTAGGGAGCCAGGCGCTGGTTATCCTGCAGCCAGAGTTTTTCATCTTTAAGGGTGTATGTTTTGCCGAGTTCACGTCCCAGGTCCCAGGCCAGTGGATAGATCCTGCCACCTTTTTTTACGTTCTTGACAATAATGGTGAGGTAAACTTTTTCGCGCAAGAGCGGCTTCAACCCGGCATAAATTTCTACCAGTCTCGCCAAGAATTCCTCGTAATCGTGCAGGTTGCCGAGGTCGTTCGCATCGTCGGAATAAAAGACATCCAGGTCCGCTGAATTACGGCGCTTCTTTTGTGTCCCTGCACCTTTGGCGTGCAACATGTCCCAGTATGGGGGAGAGGTCAGGACATAGTCGAATTTCGGAAGCCCAAAATCAGCTGCGTAGGTTGCATCACCCGTAATTACGTTCGACGCTAGACCTTCAACATCTCCCCCCAGCAATTGGCGTTCTTTGGAAAGGATTTGCCGTGCAATTTCAGCATACTTTGGGTTCAATTCAATGCCGTAGGAATGCCGCCCTGCCCGCAAAGCCGCGATAAGTGTCGAGCCGGTACCCGCCATCGGGTCCAGCACGGTTTCATTGCGCTTTGTGAAAAATTCGATAAATTCCTGGGCCATCGTCTCTGGAAACTTGGCAGGATGGACAAGCACACCCTTTTTTCGCGGCGGAGGGTTATGGATGAACCAGGATTTTTGGAACTTGAGCCAGGTGCGGGAGTCGAGATCGTTGAGTTTATTTTTCATTTGAATAGATCATGGGGTGGGAGTCAGGCTGGTAAGGGGCGTGCGTGACGGGGTCATCGTGCGGGAGGGTGTTAGGGAAGGAATGGGGGATTCATACGCGACGGAATATACCGACAGGTCCGAGAAAGAGGCAGTGAGGGGCTCGGCGCCATTGACATAGGCGAAAAAGCCAAGCGTGCCGGAATGCAGGGTCGTATCCCGGTAGGTGAACTGCAAATGATCATTCAGGAAGAAACGCATCTCACTACCTGCTGCCCAGATCCAAAGTTTAACCTCGGACGGAGCTGCGATGGGGGCGTCGCTGCTCGTCAGCCAGGGGTTGAGAGGCAAAAGAGAATCGGAAACCATGCGTTCGAGCCGCGTCTGGCCGTCGCAACTGACTACGAAGCGATAATAGTTATTTCCGAGAGCTGCGCGGAAGACCATCCCAATCTGGTCCTTGCCTCCGCACAGACTGAGCTTTACGGTGGCTTCGGCGTAGAAATCTGACAGGGTTGGCTGGGTGCGCAGACTGATGATTGTCAGCGGTCCCTGCCCGGAAATGGATAAGAGTAGTTGGTTGCGGGTCACGGTTGCGCCGTTGGCGGCGGTCGCTGAAGTGGTCCACATGCTAGGCTGGTCGAAAATGTCAGTGAAGAGTAAATCTCCAAGACCCGGCTTCTGGTCCTGGGTGGATAGCAAGGTCTGGGTGGTAATAAATGTAGGCGTATCGGTGGGAGGAAACCAGACGATGGTGGGAGAGGCTGTTTGGGTATCGGGGACTAGAGTGATTGTCCGTGTTGGCGCGGGAGGCAAGCTGCTGCATGCAGCCAAGAAAACGAGCATGATTGTGCCCCGACATATAAAGGTGAGTTTCATCGACAAAAACCGGAAGAATTTTTACGCAAGCTGTTGTACAATCAATGATACTGGCAATCAATTTATCCATTCATTCTACTGCTTTTTGAATAATTCCGTGAAATTTGAATGCTCAAAGTACAGGGTTTTTGAACTGCAATCCGAGGTTCATCTTTGTTCAGTCCCGATAGGATGATTTGGAACAAAAGGAGTAATGCATGAGTGAAAAATCCGTCCTGGTGACAGGTGCATGCGGAGAAATCGGCCAGGCCCTTGTCCAAAGCCTGCAGAAGCGGGGCTATCGCATCGTCACCGCCGACTTGGTTTCCCTGCCGGAAACTATTAAAAACCTGCCAACCGAGCATATCCAGGGCGACCTGGTTAACAGGATTAAGATTTTTTACGATTATGATTTCGACCTCATTTTCCACCTGGCTGCCTCACTCTCTTCGAAAGCGGAGGTGGCCACCGAGGACGCCCATCGCATTAACGTGGAAGGGACAATGCAATTGTTGCTGCTGGCAGCCTACAAGTCGGAAAAGCTCAGCAAGCCGGTCAAATTTCTGTTCCCAAGTTCGATTGCCGCATACGGTTTCCCGGACCGGGCTGCAAAGCATGCCGCCGGGATTGTTAAAGAAGATGAGTGGAATACCCCCCATACCATGTACGGCTGCAATAAACTTTATTGCGAGAAACTCGGAGTGTATTACAGCCGCTACTGTGGTCAGCGCCACCTTGACCCCACTCCGCCCATTATGCTCGACTTTCGCGCCATCCGCTTCCCAGGATTAGTAAGCGCATTCACCGTTCCGAGCGGCGGTACGAGCGATTATGGACCTGAAATGCTGCATTCAGCTGCGGCTGGTAACCCCTATGCCTGCTTCGTGGATGCTGACACGCGCATCTCATTCATGGCCATGCCGGATGCCATCAAGTCTCTGCTCATGTTGATGGATGCACCCCGCAAAAACCTCTCCACCCAGGTCTACAATATCGCTGCATTCAGCCTGACCGCCGGAGAGTTCCGCCAGCGGACGCTGGCCGCCTTCCCAGAAGCGCAGATCACATTCGTGCCAAACCCGCACCGCCAGGGTATAGTGGATTCCTGGCCGGAGGATGTGGACGACGCGCTGGCCCGCAAAGACTGGGGCTGGAAACCGGATTACGATGTGGATAAATTCTTCAACGAGTATTTCCTGCCTGAGATCAAAAAAAGATACCAGAAACCGAGCACCCGCACGATTGAATAAAAATTGAGACCGCCCTATGGCGGTCTCAATCATTATATGAGTATTTATTAATGGGATACTATCTGTTCTCTCTCAGCTCCCACACTGACCAGCCGCACTGGCACTCCTGCCAGGGAAGACACTCGCTCGAGATAGGTTCGCGCTGCTGTCGGTAGATCTTTCCACTCCCTTATCTCAGAGACATCCTCCCTCCAGCCGGGGAGTTGCTCGTAAACTGGTTCGTATGCACCCTGATCCGCCAGGCCGTATTGCAGGTCGGTGTAGTGCCTGCCTCCCCCGCGGTAGGCGCTGCATACCTGGATACTTTCCAACCCGCTCAGGATATCCAGCTTTGTGACAGCCAATTCGTGGATGCCGTTGATCCGGACCGCATATCTTAATAAAACTCCATCCAGCCAACCAACTCTCCGCGGGCGCCCAGTGGTGGTACCGTATTCGTCCCATGGATGCTCGCCCGTGCCGCGCAGCCGCAGGGCCAGGTCGTCAAAGACTTCAGTTGGGAATGGGCCGGAACCAACCCGGGTTTGGAAGGCTTTCACCACGCCAACCACACTGGCATCGCGTGCCGCGTCCAACCCCAGACCGAGACCGGTCAATGCACCCGGAGCCGTGGTGTTGGAAGAAGTGACGAATGGGTATGTGCCTAAATCTATATCGAGTAGAGTCCCCTGTGCCCCTTCCGCCAGGACTGTCTTCCCAGCCCGCAGTGCGGTGTGAAGTTCAAGTGAAGTATCTGCTATTAAAGGCCGTAGGCGCGCCGCAACTTCCAGGTATTTTTCACAGACTTCTGCCGGGTCGAGTTCAGGGGCACCCAGCATGCGCAGGGTGCGATTAGACTCTGTAATATGGTCTTCGATCCTGTGGCGGAAATCCGAAGCAAGGCTGTCGCCCACACGCACCCCGCGGCGGGTGGCCTTATCAGTGTATGCGGGGCCGATGCCCCGCCCGGTGGTGCCGATACTGCCTTTGCCTCTTTGTGTTTCGAGGGCCCTGTCGAGCGCCTGGTGGGCAGGTGTGATCAGGTGGGCAGCAAACGAAAGACGCAGTCGCTCCGGCGAGACGGATATCCCTGCCTGGCGGAGGATGTCCATTTCTTCGAATAGTGTAGTTGGGTTGACCACCATGCCGTTTCCAAGAATGGCAACAATTTGCGGGTGAATGATCCCGGATGGAATAAGATGCAGTTTAAAGATCCGGTTTCCAACGGTAACTGTATGCCCGGCATTATCTCCGCCGTTGTAACGGGCGGAGAAATCCGCCTGCGCGGCAAACCAGTCCACGATACGCCCTTTCCCCTCGTCCCCCCATTGTGCACCCACAATGACTTGCAGGGCCATAATTACTCCTTCCGGCGATTGCAGTTCACAACCCGGGGATTTCCCGGGGAACCTGCCAGTGCATTATATCAAGGGCTCAGGCGATGGGGTATAATCTTCGCGAGTAATTCCATGAAGATCAAAGCATTTTTGCTCGTCAGCCTTTTCCTGATTCTCCATGGTTTTGTCTGGATTTCTGCCAATGTGCAGGCTGCGCCCGGCGAACCACAGAGTGCTTACCCGTCACCAACCCCCCAGCCGAATGGACAGATCATTTATATCGTTAAAAACGGGGATACCTGCGAATATATTTCCCTGATGTACGGTGTATCGTTGGAGTATCTCCGCACAACCAACAATTTGGACGCGAATTGCTCCCTACGTGAAGGCCAGAAATTAACACTGGGCATCGGGGAACCTGCTGCTGCCACCCCTACCCAAGGACCTTCACAGACACCCACTGTAGCCTTGCCTACGGTCACCCCGGGGGTAAGCGGTTTAGGCCAGGTTTGTGTGCTGGTCTACAACGATATAAATGGAGATGGCTTGCGTCAGTCTACCGAGGTTGCCATTGCTGATGCAGCGGTCAGTCTCACCAGCCTGGATGGGTCTTACTCGAAAACCCTGACCACAGTCATCAACCCGGATGCGACCGCTTACCAGGGCACGTGTTTCACCAATGTGCCCATGGGACAATATAATGTTAGCGCCGCAGCGCCAGGTGGATACAACCCCACGATAAACTTGACATCCAAGATAGTAATTACCGCCGGTGATATTGCTTACATAGACTACGGTGCCCAGTTAAAAACCTTGGTCGATCCCGGCAACCCTAACAATAAACGTTCGCCTTTGCTGGGTATCATCGGGGCGGTGTTTTTATTGGCCGGGATCGGGATGGGGGTGTATGTCTGGAGCTTGCTAAGAAAAAAGTAAGCCGGGGTAAAAAAATATGGCGGGCTGTTTACACACAGCCCGCCATGTTATTTCATGATCCAGGAGTCTCTTTTCCAGATCAGACTACATTATATTCCCGGATTTGACGACCTTCCTTGAATCTGGCCAGGTCGAGAAATGATACGTCCAGGCTTTGGAATTTTCCATCCAGGATGCACTCCGCCATTAATTTTCCTGAGATCGGGCCATGCATGAAACCGTGACCTGAAAAACCTGCAACAATATAAAAACCCTCCACCGCTGTTTTTCCATAGATTGGATGAGCATCTGGGGTGACTTCATATAACCCGGCCCAATGGGAAAGCAAGCCAACCTTCTCCAAGCAGGGCATGCGGGCAATTGAAGCTTCCAGGTTGACCATCTCGAAGGCCTCGTCCACGTTTTGGTCGAAACCGACCTTTTCATTGTTGTTGGACATGCCAGTTAATATTCCATCACCTTCCCGGTGAAAGTACAGAGATTGTGCAAAATCCAGAACGAAAGGAAAATCCTGGGGGACTTCCGGAATTGGAGTCGTGGTTATGATCTGCCGGCGATAAGGCTCGATGGGGACCGTTACACGCGCCATCTGGCCAATCAGGCCAGCCCACGGTCCCGCTGCGTCTACGACCACGGGGGTGGAGATCGTCCCCTGGTTTGTTTCCACTGCTATGATTCTACCTGCTGCAGCTTTTATGGCGATTACCTCAACCTTATTAAGGCATTGCACTCCCAAACGCTGCGCCGCGCCCACATACCCCATGACAACGCTATTCGGGTCGACGAGGCCATCCTCCTGATTGAAGGAACCTGCCAGGGCGTCCTCAAAACGCATCAATGGTAATCGACTGTGGATTTCATTCGGGCTCAGCCATTCGGTATGGACGCCGAGGCTGTGCTGGAGTTCCAGGCTATGCCGGAAAGTTTTAACATCATCCGGCTTGGTAAGGACGAAAAGGTAACCACACTTTCGGAAGTTAATCTCCTGGCCGGTCTCATCCTTGAAACGCTCGAGCATGGGCAAACTTTGCAGGGACAGGCGGACATTGACCTCCGTGGAGAATTGATAACGAACTCCACCCGCACAGCGGCCTGTGGCGCCCTGTCCAAAGAATTCTTCCTTTTCAAGAAGCAGAATGTTCTTTTGGCCGCGCAAGGCAAGATGGTACACCGTGCTTGCACCCATCACTCCACCCCCGATAACTACGACAGCAGCTGTTTTCGGAACCATAATTACTCGACCAACTCCTCTCTTTAAAGCTTCCGGTCAAGCTTTCTTCAAAAATGTTCACCTGTTTGATCGTTCGAATACGGGTTGAAAACCTAGGTGATAATACGCCCAACTGTGTGGGCTTATTATCACTTAATGAACGTCAAGCCATCACAGCGGCAGCCAGGTGCCGATCCCCTTTTCCCTCGCCCTCCGATAGATTTCAGGCGCAATGGCCATATCATCCATGGCCAAGCCAAGGTTGATTGCCAGGTTCCGTTCCTTGTCCGAACCTCGTCCCGGTTTTTGCCCGGTCGCCAG
>JBGOZL010000011.1:0-12921 GCA_041480185.1 Anaerolineae bacterium | reverse complement strand
TCGTGTAGATATCCATGCGATTCCGGCGAGGATAGTGAATATGTCCCCATTTGGGGATGATATCGAAATGTTTCGAGCCGGAGGTTATGGAAGCACTTTTTGGGAAGAACCAGGGGGTATGATCGAGGAAACAACCAGACACATATGCATAATTCGGAGGAAAGAAAAGTACTGAATGGGAAATATGGAAAAACAACAAACCATTGAGCAACTTTTAAAGGTTAATCAAACCAACCATTGTGCTTGAAGTACAAGTATTCAAGCAATGCAATGACTGCCATCATAACAACAACTGCCAGGAAGCCGAAACGGAAGGAAATTCCGGGTAATCCACCCACGTTCATCCCTAATAATCCGGCAATCAATCCCAACGGCAAGGTTATCATTGAGACAATGGTCAGAAAACGCAGGCGCTTTTCCACTCGATCACTGCCTGCCATCTGATAATCGTTATACAGATTGTTAAGGCGGTTTTCCAGCCTATATATACCCCGTTGGGCAATCTCAGCCTCAGAGACCAGATCCTGGATGTAAGCCTTGCGATGTGGTTCCTGCAAAGCCTTGTTGTCGGAAGCACTTAGACCAGAGACGCAATAGAGCTGATTTTCTATCAATGAAACAAGTTTATCTACTTTCCAACGCAAGATGGATAGATCCTTTGCGTTTACTGAAGGGGGATTTTCAGCCATCTTCATTCCCAAATGCAGGATCTGTTCACGGATATCTATTTGTGTTTCCACATTCAAATCTGCAAATTGATCAAGAATAAGATAAACAATTTGCGGCAAGTGCCGCAAGGGTGAAGTCGTTTTTGTCGTCAAATCCTGTATCAACTGGTCGAGTGCAGGAATTGGGCCATGCCGGATGGTGGTTAAAACCGACTCATTAATAATGATGGTTAGATAGCCAGGTTCTTCTGATTTAGTATCGAAAGCGGTAGGATATTCCATAAGCAAGGTTTTTCCAAAAGAGATAACACCCGGGTCATTGATTGAATCCAGACAGCGGGCAACCTGGACAGGGTGAAGACCAAGCTGTTCCAGGAATAATCGCAATTCTTCCGGATTTGCCTGCACAATATCAAACCAGCTTTCGTTGCCCTCGGCAAAGGCGATTTGCTGCCATCCATCCAAAGAGGATTGTTGCTGAAGAATCTCTGACTTGAGCTGGTACCAGATGACATTCATTTGATAACTCCTTCCTCAAGGTTCTTCCAGATGATCGACGGACTCTATCATACTTGGATGCAGTGAATTTGTGAACTACGACCAGGCTGATTCATCAGCTGTGTGCGAGACCCCCCTCTTGGTAATCTGTGGTGTTTTTGGATTGTTATCTGGACGAGTGTGATCAAGAACGGTGAAGATGCTGTCTGCTAGAGAGGATGACGGCCTGCAAGGCGGAAGGCATGTAGAAGCTTTTTGGGATGGCAGGGTGAAGATAGAATAAAAAGAGAAACCGTGACTTGGTTGCCCAAGTCACGGTTTTGGGAAGGGGGTAGAGAACCTCAACGTGGATATAAACCTTGATCCTAGCGGTTCCAGTGCGTTATATAAATCAAAAATGCATTTCAAAAAAGCTCCCTACTATCGCACTTGTAATTACAGCTACAAGTATTTTGAAGATCCGTCCCAGTGCGCCAAATTTGCTATTGGCGCCTGGACGCCACTTCGGCAATGGGCAGGGAGAATTCGAAGAACCGGGACGCTAGAATAAGCGTCCCGTTGGCAATCTTTTACTGATGGCAACAAGGGTCAAATTCTTATTGCATGTGGGTTTCCATTGCAGAAGCAGACTGGCGGAAAGAGGCTTCAGCCTGATGGAGATCGGTGAAAGAATCGAAAAGGGAGCTGAAGCCGGTCATGTCAAGCACCTGTCGCACTGGTTCGCTGGGGGAAAATAGTTTGACATGCTGCTGGGTCCCGTTGCCGCGGTCACGGTTAATGGAGCGGTACGCAGCCCATCCTTTATCCTGGTCAGGATGCTCTCCCCGGAACAACAGGGCTACCTTATGCAACGCGACCATCCCGGCACTGCTGATAAAGGTTAATTGGCTCAGATCCAGGATGAGATCGCGGACGCCTTCATCGTACACGTTTTGCGCTTCGTCGATCAAACTCTCGTAACTGGCTCCGTCCAGCTTGCCTTCCAAGCGCAGAATGGTGACAGAAGCTGGCTTTTCAATTTTGGTAAAGGTTATTTTCATTTTTTTCCTTATTATTATGAACGCAGAGATCATTTATCATGCGAGTATTCAAAATTATGGGCAGGCGATGCTTCCAGCTGGATCAACTTAGGTGGTGCATTATTATTGGATGCGCATGCGGCCAAGTAAAATGCACCATACGGGGTAAAGAATAAGCCATCCAAGACTGCCTACCCATCCAATGTAATTGACATACCATGGTGCGGCTCCCCAAGAATCAATCCCGTTGAATATCCCTGGAATGGTTGCCAGGACCAGTGCCATGATGATACCGACGACAATCCCCAAAACAACCAGGTTATGTGGCCAGGGATTGCTTTGCAGGGCGGAGTAGTTCAGTCCCAACAGCCACAGGCCGATTAAAGCATTGCCAGCCGCCATATACAACCCGGCCAGGAACCAACCTGTTTTGCCAGAAATAACAAGCACCGAGCCAATGGCAACAACAAGCGCGCCGATCAACGCAAGAATGAGCGCAACCTGGCCTAACAGCAGTGATTGTTCGTGGTGTTTAGCAAACAACACCCATGCGAGGATCCCGCTAAAGATTGCCGTAAGACCAATGCAAATATCATTGAGTGTGCCAAAAGGCTGACCGATGATGAAGAATAAGATGATGAAAATCAACCCTAGCAATCCTGCAATCCCGGTCGCAATGGAAACCCAACCGATCACGCTTGATGAGAGATTACCGGTTGTCATGGAACTCTTGATTGATTAATGCCCCGCTGCGAAGCGGGGCCTGGTAAATTCATGGAGTGGCTGATATGAGTACCTGTTGGATCATGTCGAGGCTACGGGTACCCGTGTTTCGAGCTGGTCTTTAAGAATGTCGAAATTGGAATCTATTTCGCGCTTTAAGCTTGAAGCGATCAGCGGTTTAGCCAGACCCAGCAATCCTGACGTTTCCATTTCTAACCGCGAAGTGATTCGAGTGCCCCCGGCAGATGGTTCAAAGAGGACCGTCTGTACAATAGGCGAAGCACCTGAGATGCTTTTAAAGACGACCTTCTTATTCGGCTCGTAAGTGGTGTACTGTATGACTGACTCCACCTTACGCCCCATAAATTTGCGAGCACCTGAATATTGTGTGCCCACGCCCAGCGGGCCTTTGGTAATGCGGCGTATTTCCACCAGTGCGGGCTGCCAATCAGGTCCATTCTTTACGTCGCTGACATAGGCAAAGACTTCCTCAATGGGTCGATTGATCGTGATAATCTTTTCGTGTGTAACCATTTTAATCTCCTTGTAAAAACTATTTACACGAAACCTTCACAGGTTCGAGTAATTAAATTTTCCCATTAACCAGATGAGAATATGGATATATTAGGTATTATTAGGTTGATTAAGTATAGCAGGTTGTTATAAATATAGATAGAGGCAAAACCTGTAAACGCAAACTTTTTTACAAAGGAGAAGATTATGCCATTGAATATCGTTTTATGGATTATTGTCGGTGCCATTGCCGGCATACTGGCCGATTGGGCTGTTAAAGGCATTCAGCTTGGACTGCTTGGAAAAATCTGCGTCGGGATCGTGGGTGGAGTCGTTGGCGGCTACCTATGGAGTTTATTCACTGGAGCGCCCTTGGGTTTCTTTGGCAAGATCATCGCAGCTTTCATAGGTGCCGTTATTTTCTTATTGATCCTGCGTGCGGTGCGGGGTAAAAAGTAGAATAGATCGAAAAACCGTTACTGGGTTACCCCAGTCACGGTTTTGGGAGACCCCATGCCCCCAGGGGGGCTCTGTATTTACGGATATGCCAAAGCTGAGAGGGGACGCGACGAAATGACCTGGATCTTCTTCTCCAGATCAAATCAGTCGAGCCGGATTAATTCATTCATCCAGGATAAAGGTTACTTTCAAATGAACCCTGTACTCGACAATCTCTCCCTTCTCACCGAGGGAAACCTCCTGATTCACGATCCAGGCGGACTTAACATTTCTCAGGGTTTTTGAAGCGCGCTTTATTCCCTGCTTGAGAGCATCATCGAAGCTCTTGGTGGAGGACGCTTTAATTTCAGAAATGCTTGCGACGGACATGGGTTTTCTCCTTTCTATTGATTGGGAGTGAAATTTATAAACGCTGCGATATGGAAATTTGGTTTCCAATTCTCATTATACAATTAATAATAGCTCTCCTGTTTAACCAAGATAAGCTACATCATAAAAAGCTGATTCAATGAATATGCTTATGGCGAATTGCAGATGAAAGCAAAGAAAGAATATTTGGGGGCATTACATACGTACAAACGTTATGGTTGGCATATAACAAAAACAGGGAACTTTGTCGGCTCCCTGCTGCTCGTTGCGGCGACGGTCACAGGTCTCTAACAGCTCTTATCATCCGCGACGATCCTGAGATTGTCTTTTTTATTGGGGATGATACACAGGAACTCGAAATCCTCCTCCCCATTGTTCTGATACCAGTGCGGCGCCCCTTCCGGGATAAAGACCACGTCCCCGGCGTTCACCTGGTAAATTTGATTGTTGATGCCTATACAGGCGTGCCCGCGCAGTACGAATTGCTCGTGCTCCACGGTATTGGTGTGAGCCGGCATCCCCCCGCCGCGCTGGATCACGAAGCGCCGCATGGCAAAGTTGGGCCCCTCCTCCGAGGAAATGAGCACCTGGATGGTCGTCTTGTTTCCCCCTTTTACGGCTTCCGCCTCCACGTCACTGGCATGCTTCACTCGCATAAATTCTCCATTCTCTACCGGTAAATATGCAGGTTATTATACTTCTTACACGGGCAGGGCTGTGGGTAGGGTAGATTTGGGGACTAGTCGAAGCTGCTCCGAGCCACTATCGACTGCTTCGTCAGCGCGACATCGTACCCTAAGTGCAGGTGCCGAATGGGTTGGGCAGGGCAGGAGAGTAGGGCTGGTTGGGGGAGGAAGAACAATAAGAACAAATGTTCTTGTATAAGATAACAAATGAAAACAAGGGCAACCGGTTCGGTCGCCCCTACAAGATTATGGCATCGACCTCAATCTCCTCGACGCGGCAGTGAGGGGGCGCTTCGCCACGATGGTCACCTTGTTAGATGAGGTGGCAGTGTAGACATGGGTGACCTCCCAGCCCTCCATCCCCCATTCATTTAAGGTGGCCTCGATATTTTCATCTTTGGCCCCGAAGGCGCTGCCGATGGTCTGGACGCGGTATTCCCATTGTATGGTCTGGTCAGGCATATAAATTCCTTTCCTCAGTTACATGGTTTCACATGAAACAATGTCTATACTTCCTGACGGCGGAAGATAAGGCAGGCGGCAGCCAGGGCAACGACGATGACGCCCAGGCTGATCCACAGGGCCGGCCAGGCGGTAATATCTCCGCCCAGCACCAAGGACGTACCCCAGCTGATCAGGTGACCGGGGAAGTAATCGCTGATGGACGGCAGTGCGCCAATCCCCCCGACGATGATCAAGGCCACGAACGCCAGCCCCACCGCGATGCCGTTGCTGCGCGCGATCGTGCTGCACAGCAGGGAGAGCGCCATGTAGACCAGGAAATCGATCAGCATCAGTCCATTCAAGGTGAGGTAGGGTCCCCAGGCGATCGGCTCGAAAAGGACATAAGTATAGTACCAGCAGCCTAGGGCGGCGATGGCCAGGCTGGCCATGAAGGCCACTGCCATTGCAGCGTACTTTGCCAGAATGAAGGTTTCCCGCGAGACTGGGCGGGTCAGGAAGAAGGCTGCCGTGCCGCGTTCCTTCTCCTGCACCACCACGCCCATGGTCATCAGCAGCGCCAACAGAACTCCGAACTGGACCATGTTCTTGACGTACTGTCCCACCGCATCCACGACCGTGGGGGTGGGGAAGAGGGACTGGACGTTGGCCGGCACACCCGGGATAGCTTTGAGCATTTCGGGAGTGAACTTGGCGAGCGCGGGCGACGACAGGCCGAAGATAACCAGGATCGCCGCAACGATCAGGAAGCGGTAAGTGCGCCCCTGCTCGAGCATTTCCTTGCGAAAAACGGTGATGAAGTTCATGAGATACTCTCCGTGCCGACCAGCTGCAGGAAGACGTCTTCCAGCGAAGGCCGGATCTCTTCGTAACGGTTCAATACGAGACCGGCGCCCACCGCGCCGGCAAGCAGGGCGGCCTTGGCGGTTTTGACATCCTTGACGATGATACGCAGGGTCCCGTTCTGGGACGTGACTGCCGTGACCCAGGGCAGGCGCTTCAGGTCTTCGCCCCATTTCGCCAGGGCAGCCCGGTCGTCCGCTTCGACCTCGAAGGCGGGCACGGCGTACCGCTCCAATAGCTCTTCACGCCGCGACTGGACCAGCATTTTACCCTTGGCGATGATCCCCACCACGTCGCACACCCGTTCAACATCCGCCAAGATATGGGTACTCATGACCACCGTGGCCTGACCGCGCAGGTTTTCGATCAGGTCGAGCACTTCCTTGCGCCCGGCAGGGTCGAGGGCGCTGGCGGGCTCGTCCAGGAAGAGCACTTCGGGGTGATGGATGAGCGCCGCTGCCACGCCCAGGCGCTGGCGCATGCCGCGGCTGAAACCGCCGATGCGACGCCTGGACACGTCTTCCATGCGCACCAGATTCAGCAGCTCCTTCGTGCGGGACTTCCGCTGTGTGGTAGATAGCCCGTACAGCCGCCCAAGGTAATCCAGGAACTCGAGTGGGGTCATCCAAGGGTAGAAGGCAGGCTCCTCGGGGAGATGCCCGATTTTAGGTGACAAGGCGCTCCCGGCGTGCAGCACGTCCACGCCCGCCACTATTGCCGACCCCGAGGTGGGGCGCGCCAGCCCGGTGAGAATGCGCAGGGTGGTAGTCTTGCCGGCGCCGTTCGGACCGAGGAAGCCGTACACGGTCCCGGCAGCCACATCCAAGTCAAGGCCGTCGAGGGCATGCACCGCTCCATAATATTTCGTCATTTTTTCGACATGAACAGTGCTCACGATATTCTCCTATTCCTTTTAAAGTTATTCAATGGACTTATTCTTCCTTGCGCCCTACGATGAAGTAGATGATGGCGCCAAAGAGATTGACGAACAGGATGATCAACGCCCACATCCACTTGGGTCCGCGCGTATGCTCGCGCCGGACGAGATCGATCAGGGCGACGACGATCAACACCAGTTGGATGATCAGCACCGGTACCAGGTAGGGGATGAATTGCATCAGTTTTTGGAGGTCCATCTTCATTTTCCTTTCAAAGATATTATGACTGTAAATAATGTTCCACGTGAAACGTGCGAGTCCGCGCGCTTATGGGGTGGGTGTGCCCAACGTCGCTGAGTCGAAGAACAGTCCTTCCACCTGGCTGCTGGCAATAAAGAATGCCACTGACACCGTGACGGTCCCCAGTTCGAAACTGCAGGGCATGCGGTAGACAGCGTAGCCCGTGTTGTTCGAGAGCTCCAGGGGGCCAGTGCAGGAAACATAATTACCGCTGGTTTCCTTGATAAATGCAGCCATATTCACGAACTGCGCTTCGGAAAAATCCTTTTTCATCACATCGCTCATATCCCGGGTGGCAGCCAGGTAGTCGCCAGCATTGAAAGCTTTCAGGATATTGTCCACCACCTTGACCACCTGGTCGTTCGAGAGGGAGGCCGGACTGGGCGCCTGGCAACCGGTGAGGAACAGGGTTGTCACCAGCGTGAGGATCAACAGGGCGGGTGGGATTTTATAGTCCATTGGCGCTTCCCAGCCTCTTTTTAGCCGTCTTATTGCCCCACCTTGCGCAGGTTGGTCGAGTCGAAGAACAGGCCTTCGACCTGTGCTCCGCCCGTCTTGAAGGTGACGGTCACGATTACGCTTTCCAGTTCGAATTTGCAGGAGAGGCGGTATAGGGTATAGCCCTGCTTGTTCGAGAGCTCAAGAGTCGAGGTACAAGACACATACCTTCCGCTGGCCTTTTGCAGCATGTCAACCAGGCTCGTAAACTGCGCCGCGGGGATGGCAGTCAACATGTCGGGGCTGAAATCCCGGCTGAAACCCGCATAGTCGCCCGTGTTGATCGACGTCAGGATGTTGACGATCACTTCCACGACCTGTCCATCGGTAAGGGATGAAGGCTTGGGCGCCTGGCAGCCTGTGAGCAATAACGCCGCGACCAGCGCCAGGGTCAAAAAGACAGTCGGAGTTTTATATTTCATCGTCATGGCTCCTTATGATAGCCGGGTCCGGTGAGAATGCAAGGATCAGGCGTCCCGGGTTCGGGGCTGGACCGGAACCTTCACCTAGATCGAGGCCGCCACCGCGGACTGGCGCCGCAGCGCCCAGGCCGCGACCGCGAAGAATACAATGGTGCTGCCCAGGACCACACCGATATCAAGCAGTTGGCTTGAGAAAGTTCCCAGATTCTGGGTGGCGTTCCACACACCTTCGGCGATGTAGTAGGTGGGCAGGAAATGTACGATCCTGGTGACCGGACTGCTACTGAGCATGTCGCCCAGCGGGCCAACAAAGATACCAGCAATGATAAAAATGGCGGCGATCGGCCCTATGGCAGCCGAAGATGCACTGACCGTGCTAAATAACGAGCCGAGCAGCAGCCCCAGTGACAGGCTGAACAGACCTCCCAGCACGGCATAGAGCACCACCAGCGCCACCTGCCCGGTGAAGGCCTCCTGGATCGCCATCACCACGCCGGTGAGTATAAACTGGTAAACCAGCACAACGATGAGTTTACCCAAAAGCATGTCCGCGAAGGAGGCCGGAGAGACCATGAGCATGCGCAGGGTCTTCTTTTCCTTCTCTTCGATCAGGATCTGCGGCATGAAGGTGATGCCCACCATCAGCGAGACCAGCAGGATGAGGGATGCGTAGAATTTCGACAATGTGGCAGCCATGTTCGTATTTGCGGCTTGATTGACCACCCTGGTGACAAGATCGACCGGGGGCTGCGGGCTGGCGACAGTTCGACAGTAGTTGACGATCGCAGCCTCGACAAGGACCCGGGTCTGGGAGTTCACATCCTTCGCGTCGATAAACAACTGGAGCTGCGGGCGATCCCCCGCTACAAGGCTGGCGTCGAATCCTGAAGGGACGACAAGGCCGACCGCGTAATGGGTGGCGCCCTTGGAAACGACTCCGCTGAAGGCGTTGCTGACTTCCGAACTCGAGCCAGCCTGGGTCACCTGGGTATTTTGGAAAGAGTCCAATATTTGGACAACATTCGAGGTCCCTGGGTTGTAAACCAGGATGTTCATGGTGGAATTGCCGATCACCTTGCCGATCAGCAGGTAGACCAGCGAAAGGACGATTGGGGCAAGCAGTCCACCCAGGGTGGCCTTGTTCAGCCATAGATCGAGAGCGTCCTTGCGGGCGATTGCCCAAATAATGCGTGGGTGCATGGGGAATCTCCTTTCTTTATGCCGGGCGGATGCCGGCAACCTCGATAAATACTTCTTCCAAAGTGGCTTCCTGGGAATGGATGGAGCGCACGTTGCCCTCCCTCATCAGTTCGTTGAGGCGGGCCGTATCGCGGGCGTCGTCCATTCCCAGTGTGGTTTCCGATAATCGGTTCGGGTTTTGAGGGTCGGCAGCCACCACCAGCAGGCTGCGTTTGCCGTGGGCCAATTTCAGCTCGCGCGGCGAGCCTCCTGCCACCAGGCGCCCATTGACGATGAAAGCCAGGTGCTGGCAAAGCTGGTCGGCTTCGTCGAGCAGGTGGGTGGTCAGCAGGATGGTGGTTCCTTCCTGTCGCAACCCCTCGATGATGCCGCGGATATCCCTGGCGGAGATTGGGTCCAGGCCGCGCGTGAGTTCGTCCAGGAAGAGTACCGGCGGCTTATGCAGCAAGGCACGCGCGATCATAAGGCGCTGCTTCATGCCGGTGGAGTAAGTCCGCACGGGGCTCTTAGCCCGGTCAGCGAGGTTGACTAGGGCGAGCATGTCATCCGCGCGGCTCTCGGGCAGATCGTACAGCCAGCAGCTGAAGCGCAAGTTGTCACGCCCCGAAAGCCGGTCGTATAGGTTCTGGTCTTCGAATACCACGCCAATGAGGGCCTTCAACTTCGTCCTGTCCCTGACCACGTCGCAGCCGGCCACGCGGGCGCGGCCTCCGTTCGGATCGATCTGCCCGGTCAGCAGGCGGATGGTGGTGGTCTTGCCGGCGCCGTTCGGTCCCAGCAGCCCGAAGATCTCCCCTCGCTCTATGCTGAAGCTGATGCCTGCCACCGCCTCCTTTTCCTTGAAGCTGCGACGCAGGTCTTCCACCTCAATCACTGTCTCTAAATTCATAGCAATCCCTCTTCGTAAGAGTTGGTATTCGAGTTCATTCGTTTTCGCCTTGGGAAATCCACCGCGGCCGGCTATTTGGTTGCGGATGCAGGGTCCATCCTGCCGGCTCGCGGATTCGTCCGTGGTATTGTTATTCCTTTTGCTTGGGCATGTTCTGCTGTGCGAGCGAGACCATGCCGCTCAGTCCGCCCAGGTTCATTGTGTCGATGGCTGAGCTGGGCACGATGACCAGGGCGCCCTTTTCCTTGAGCCCTTCGAAGAGCATATTCATGGCGCGCAGATGCAAGGCGGTGGGGTTGTGGATGTAGGCTTTGGAAGCCTCGGCAAAGGATGCAGCAATCTGTTCCTCGGATTCGCCAAGGATGATGCGCGACTGGCGTTCACGTTCCGCCTGCGCCTGGCGGGACATGGCATTCTCCAGGTCGGGCGGGATGATCACGTCGCGGATTTCCACGGACTGGACGGTGATGCCCCAGGGCGTGGTGCGCTCGTCAATGATCCTCTGCAGGTCGGCGTCCATCTTGGCGCGTCCGACCAGGATGTCAGCCAGCATACTCTGACCGATGATCTCGCGCAGGGCTGTCTGGGCAGCCCAGGCGATGGCGGCGCGGTAATCGGCGACCTCGAGGGCGGCTTTTTCTGCGTCCCAAACCACCCAGAACAGGACGGCGTCCACATCCACGGGGACGGTATCCTTGGTGAGGGTCTTCTCAGCAGAGAAGGGCGTGACCATGACGCGGTGGTCGATCCAGTTGGCGAGGGTGTCCGCGAACGGGAGCATCCAGAAGATGCCCGGTCCGGCGAGTTTATGGAATTTTCCCATGCGCAGGACGACGGCCTTCTCCCACTGCGAGGCGATCTTGAGCCAGAACAGGAAATATACGCTGAGCAGAATCCAGGCGACGGTCCAGGTGCCGATCAAGGCATCGCCAACCGCATTTTGGGTCATCACGAACACGCCGATGAAACAAGCCAGCATGCAAATGGCGAACAGGAATCCAGCCATGCCGGGGATGTGCTGGTCGGGCTGCAGGCGGCCCAATTGCCGCAAGCTTGCATCTTTCGAATCAGATTTGGGTCTCATACTAATCTCCTTTTATTCAATATCGGTTTCGGGGTCGGGGTCGGGCAGGTGACCGGTTTGCTGCCAAACAGCCACCTTGTCCTTCATAATTTGGTCAATTTCCTCGGGGGAGGTGCCCAGACGGGCTGCATCGGCCAGGTAGCGCTGGGTGAGGGCCATTAACGCTTTTTGGCGGATCTTTTCGGACACTTCGGGCGGGGAGATCTCCATGACATAGGTGCCGCGTCCCTGCTGGGTGGAAATGATGCCAACTTCGTCGAGGATGCGGTAGGCGCGGGCGATCGTGTTGAAATTGACGCGCAGCTCGAGGGCAAGGCTGCGGACGGTGGGGAGCTGTGTCCCGGGGTGGATCCAGCCGCCTGCAATGCGCTCTTTAATCCGCTCCACAACCTGGAGGTAAATCGGGATTCCGGAACGAAAATCGATTTCGAGGTTCATAGGAAATATTGTATCATTGTCTCATTGTATAATTGTATCATTGTACTAATTGTATACCGTTTTATGAATTTGTCAAGACCCACTGACATAATGTCAAAGTTTATGAAGGTGGGTGGTCGGAAACCCATCCCCCTTTCCCCCTTCCCAAGGGGAAGGGGGAAAATTGAGGAAATAGGGATTTTGCGAGCAAAGCTCGCAAAATCCTTGTTTTTTCGCGAGCTTTCAATTGCATTGGGAAGCGAATTTCGAGAGTGGGGGTGAATGCCTGGATTTTTAAAACCCGCTGGTAAAAAAGTTGTCACCGCACTACGAAAATGGAACGCTATTTTCGACACGGGCCACTACAATGGCATAGTTTCACAGAAGATCGAAAGAGGACGCGCGGCAAATGTCTGCCCAACTTTAATTTCAGCCCTCAATCATGGTGGTTGCGGGGGCTGTTTGAATAAGAAGCAGTGGTAAAATCTGAAGGCGTATCATTTTATAAGGAGTCTTATTATGGAAGAACAAACCGGTACTTTCACCGTAAAAAAGGGCCTGGCACAAATGCTGAAGGGGGGCGTCATCATGGACGTTGTCACCCCGGAACATGCGAAGATCGCGGAAGAGGCGGGTGCGTGCGCGGTCATGGCGCTGGAACGCGTCCCGGCGGATATCCGCGCCCAGGGCGGCGTGGCGCGTATGTCGGACCCGGACCTGATCCTCAAGATCATGGACACAGTCACCATCCCGGTCATGGCGAAATGCCGCATCGGACATTTCGTGGAAGCACAGATCCTGCAAGCCATCGGCGTGGACTACATCGACGAGTCCGAGGTATTGACCCCAGCGGATGAAGAGAACCACATCCTTAAGCACAGCTTCAAGGTGCCATTCGTGTGCGGTTGCCGCAACCTGGGCGAAGCGCTGCGGAGGATAGGCGAAGGGGCAGCCATGATCCGCACCAAGGGCGAGGCCGGAACCGGCGACGTG